>DAOLLE010000016.1:0-15912 GCA_035331205.1 Burkholderiaceae bacterium | reverse complement strand
CGAGGCCGCCCGCTGCGCACCAGGCGGCGACCCTGCGGGCGCCGGTCGGGCGGCGGCGCGGATCGTGGCGCATGGCAGCGAGGCTCGGGTTCATGGCTGAAGACTGTAGGAGCCCGCCCGGGCCGGCGAGGGCTGGAGATGGCGGGTTGGAAGCTGCCTTTTCGCGCTCATGTTCCGCGCCCGGCGATTCAACAATGACCGCCAAGCCGGGCCCTGTACCTGTCGTCCACCCGGACCGCCCCCGACACACCGCCAGCCCCACCGCATCGCCAGGAGTCACCGCCATGCTCGACCGCCTCTCCGACCCGATCGGCTTCCAGTCCGAGGCATTGGTGCTGCGCGCCGAGCGTCAGCGGCTTCTGGCCAGCAACATCGCCAACGCCGACACGCCGGGCTACGTCGCGCGCGACATGGATTTCGCCGCCACGCTGCGCCAGGCCACCGGCAGCGCGGCACCCGGCGGGGCAGCGCTGGCGACCACGCACGGCGGCCACATCCCGGTGTCGACGGTCTCGAGTGCCGGGGTGACGAGCACGCTGCGCTACGCCTCGCCGAGCCAGACCAACCTGGACCGCAACACGGTGGACATGGACCGCGAGCGGGCCAACTTCGCCGACAACGCCGTCAAGTACGAGGCCAGCCTGCGCTTCGTGAACGCGGGTGTCGGCACGATGCTCAACGCGATCAAGGGCCAGTGACGGCGCTCAGGAGTAGCCGATGTCCATGCTCAACATCTTCAGCGTCGCCGGCAGCGCCGTCAGTGCGCAAAGCCAGCGGCTCAACACGGTGGCCACCAACCTGGCCAACGCCGACACGGTGGCCGGCCCGGACGGCCAGAGCTTCAAGGCCCGGCAGGTGATGTTCCAGACCCAGGCGATGGGCCCCGAGGGCACGGCCGGCGTGCGGGTCTCGACCGTCGTCGAGGACCAGACGCCCGGGCGCCGGGTGCACGACCCCAAGCACCCCGCCGCCGACGCCGACGGCTACGTCACCTACAGCAACGTCAACGCGGTCGAGGAGATGGTCAACATGATCTCGGCGTCGCGCTCGTACCAGAACAACGTCGAAGTGATGAACACCGCCAAGACCCTGCTGCTGAAAACGCTGCAGATGGGCCAGGGCAGTTGATCCGCCTGCGTTGTTCGCCGGCACCCGGACCTGAAGGACCTGCATGAGCGTCACCTCCGCTTCCACCTCCGCCGCGGCCAGCAGCGACACCGCGGCGCTGTACCAGCAGCTGCAGGGCAGCAGCGGCAGCAGTTCGGCCAACGCGACCACCGAGTCGGCCGACCGCTTCCTCAAGCTGCTGGTCGCGCAGATGAAGAACCAGGATCCGCTCAGCCCGATGGACAACGCCCAGGTCACCAGCCAGATGGCGCAGATCAACACCGTCTCGGGCCTGGACAAAGTCAACCAGAGCATCCAGTCGATGAGCGCGCAGTTCCTGCAGATGCAGGCGATGCAGAGCGCTTCGCTGGTCGGCAAGGACGTGCTGGTGGCGGGCAACGCGTTGACGCTGGAAGACGGCAAGGCGCAGGCCGCCTTCGACCTCGCCGGGGCGGCCGATGCGGTCAAGGTCGAGGTGCTCAACGGCGCCGGCCGCGTGGTCGACACGATCGACTTCGGTGCCGAAACCTCCGGCCGCCATGCCTTCACCTGGAATGCGCCGGACGCCCTCAAGGAGGGCAGTGGCTACACCTTCCGCGTCGCCGCAGCCAGCGGCGCCAAGGCGGTGACCACGACGACCTTGGCCCGCGACCAGGTGCAGTCGGTCAGCAGCAGCGGCGGCACGCTGACGCTGCAGCTGGCCAGCGGCGCCAGCGTGGCCTACGCCGACGTCAAGGCCTTCTCGAACTGACGCTGCGGGGCGATTCCCGCCCGCACTCTCGCCAACCCGCATCCCAGGCCCATCCACCGACCCCGAGGAGCCCCCGTCCATGAACTTCCAGCAAGGCCTGTCCGGTCTGAACGCCTCCAGCAAGAACCTGGACGTCATCGGCAACAACATCGCCAACGCCAACACCTACGGCGCCAAGGCCTCGCGCGCCGAGTTCGCCGACATGTACGCCAACTCGGTCAACGGCCTGACCACCGCCAACGTGGGCATCGGCGTGCGTCTGGCCGACGTGGCGCAGCAGTTCACGCAGGGTTCGATCACCACCACCAGCAACCCGCTGGACGTGGCGATCAACGGTGCCGGCTTCTTCATGGTGCAGGACACCGCCTCGAACGCCGGGGCCGACGCGCTGCCGCTGTACACCCGCAACGGCCAGTTCAAGCTCGACAAGGACGGCTACGTCACCAACACCGACGGCGCCAAGCTGCTCGGCTATGCGGTGGACGACACCGGAGCCGTCTCCACGGCCAAGCTCACGCCGCTGCAGCTACCCACCGGGCTGATCGCTCCGGCGATCAGCACCGGCGTGTCGGCCACGGTCAACCTGGACTCGCGCGCCAGCGTGGTCACCGCCGCCTTCGATCCCACCAGCCCGAAGAGCTACACCAGCGCCACCTCGACCACGCTGTACGACAGCGCGGGCGAGGCCGTGCCGGTGAGCTTCTACTTTCGCAAGACCGCCGAGGGCAGCCCGGCCGCCGGGACGAAGGACACCTGGGAGGTCAGCGCCACCGTCGACGGCGCGGTGGTCAAGGACGCCGGCGGCTCCAGCGTGCTGCAGACGCTGACCTTCGACGACAGCGGCAAGGTCATCGGCACCCCCAAGTTCAGCCTGAACATTCCGGCCAGCGGCACGCACACCGCGATCGCGCTGACCTACGACACCACCAAGGACAGCGGCGGCATCGACTTCAGCAAGATCACCCAGTACGCCAACCAGTTCAGCGTCAGTGACCTGAACCAGGTCGGCGGTCGATCGGCGGGGCGCATCTCGAGCATCAGCATCGAGGCCGACGGCATCATCACCGCCAGCTACACCAACGGCCAGACCGCCTCGGCCGGGCAGATTCCGCTGGCCAACTTCCGCAATCCGCAGGGCCTGCAGCCGCTGGGTGGCAACCTCTGGCGCGCTTCCGGCGAGTCGGGTCTGGCCACCGCGCTGGGTGCGCCGCAGTCGGGCAGCCTGGGGGCGCTGCAGTCCGGCGCGCTGGAGGAGTCGAACGTCGACCTCACCGCCGAGCTGGTCAACATGATGACCGCCCAGCGCATCTACCAGGCCAACGCCCAGACCGTGAAGACGCAGGATTCGGTGCTGCAGACACTGGTCAGCCTGCGCTGATCGACTCTAACCAGGAGCCGCCGTGGACCGCAGGATCTACCTCTCGATGGGGGGCGCCAAGGCGACGATGCAGCGTCAGGAGCTGCTGTCGAACAACCTGGCGAACGTTTCGACCAATGGTTTCCGGGCCGAGATGCAGGCCTTTCGCGCCGTGCCGGTGCGCGGCGACGGCGCCACCACCCGCGCCTACGCGCTGGAGACCACCGTGGGCTACAACCCGGAAGCGGGTGTCGTCACGGCCACCGGGCGCAACCTGGACGTCGCGATGCGCGGCGGCGCCTGGCTGGCGGTGCAGGCGCGCGACGGTACGGAGGCCTACACCCGCGCCGGCTCGCTGGACGTCTCGACCGACGGCACGCTGGTCAACCGCAGCGGCCTGACGGTGCTGGGCGACGGCGGGCCGATCACGGTGCCCGCCAACAGCCAGCTGCAGATCGCCAGCGACGGCAGCATCACCGCGCGCGCCGCCAACGGCGCGATCACCCCGGTGGGCCGCCTGAAGATGGTGACGCCCGAGGCAGCCCTCAAGCGCGGCGACGACGGCTTGTTCCGCACCGCCGACGGCGGCGAGCTGCCCACCGATGCCGCCGCCCGGCTGCAGGACGGCGCGCTCGAAGGCTCGAACGTCAGCGCCGTCGAGACGATGGTGGCGATGATTTCCGCCTCCCGCCAGTTCGAGATGCAGATGCGCTCGATGCAGACCGCCGAGAAGGACGAGCAGCAGGCCCAGCAGCTGCTGTCGATGAGCTGACCGTACGAAGGAGCCCCGCCATGATGCGCGCCCTGTGGATTTCGAAGAGCGGCATGGAAGCCCAGCAGACCCAGCTGGACGTCGTGTCGCACAACCTCGCCAACGTCGGCACCAACGGCTACAAGAAGGAACACGCGGTCTTCGAGGACCTGATGTACCAGACGCTGCGCCAGAGCGGCGCGGCCAGCTCCGACCAAACCCAGCTGCCCACCGGCGCGCAGGTCGGCCTGGGCGTGCGCACCGTGGCCACCGCGCGGCAGTTCAGCCAGGGCAACCTGCAGCAAAGCAGCAACCCGCTGGACGTGGCGATCAAGGGCGACGGCTTCTTCCAGATCCAGATGCCCGACGGCAGTACCGGCTACACCCGCGACGGCGGCTTCCAGCTCAGCGCCACCGGCCAGCTGGTCACCAACGCCGGCTACACGGTGCAGCCGGGCATCACGATTCCGGCCAACGCGCAGTCGATCACGATCGGTGCGGACGGTACGGTGACCGTTGCGCTGCCGGGCCAGGCCGCGACGCAGAGCGTCGGCCAGCTGCAGATCGCCAACTTCATCAATCCGGCCGGCCTGGAGGCCAAGGGCGGCAATCTTTACGCCGAGACGGCCGCCTCCGGCACGCCCAACAGCGGCGCACCCGGTGCGAACGGCCTGGGCTCGGTGACGCAGGGCTTCATCGAGACCTCCAACGTCAACGTGGTCGAGGAGCTGGTCACGATGATCCAGACCCAGCGCGCCTACGAGCTCAACTCGAAGGCGATCTCGACCTCCGACCAGATGCTGGCGCGCCTGGGCCAGCTCTGACGTCCACCCGGCCGGGTGCCCCGATCGCCTTGATTCATCCCGGCTCCGGCGGCGGCACAGGCCCGCCGGGGCGCCGAGGAGTTCGCATGACCGTCCCTCATCCCGTGAACCGCCCGGTCGGCCGCTGGCCGGCTCGTCGCAGCGCGGTGCTGCTCGCCGCCCCGGTGCTGGTCGGCTTGGCCGCCTGCAGCGCATTGACGCCCACCAAGGTGGACATGCCGCCGCTCACCGCTGCCCGCCCGGTGGCGGCGGCGCCCGCGCCGGTCAACAACGGCGCCATCTTCCAGCCCACCCAGTACCGGCCGCTGTTCGAGGACCACCGCGCCCGTCTGGTGGGCGACACGTTGACGGTGCAGATCGTCGAGAAAGTCACCGCCAGCGCCAACTCCACCAGCTCGCTCGAGAAGACCGGCGAGGTCAAGGCCGGCATCACCGGATTTCCCTTCCTGAGCGCGCCGCTGCTGGGCAAGCTGGGCGTGGGCGGCTCGAGCGCCAACACCTTCTCGGGCAAGGGCGGCACCGAGAACACCAACAAGTTCGAGGGCACGATCACCTGCACCGTCATCGAGGTGCTGGCCAACGGCCACCTGATCGTCGCCGGCGAAAAGCAGATCGGCGTGAACGAGAACGTCGACGTGCTGCGCTTTTCCGGCCAGGTCGACCCGCGCGCGATCCAGCCCGGCAACTCGGTGCCCTCGGCGCAGATCGCCAATGTGCGCGTCGAGCAGCGCGGCCGCGGTCAGCAGGCCGACGCCCAGGGATTAGGCTGGCTCAGCCGCTTCTTTTTGAATCTTTCGCCGGTCTGAGGCTTTCGAGAATGGGTTCGACCGGATTCAGGATCGAACCCCATGGACACGCAGCAATTTCGTTGGTTTCGGGCCCTCGCGGCCGCGCTGATGCTGGCGCTCGCGTCCTGGGCCTGGCCGGGCAGCGCGCAGGCGGCGCGCATCAAGGAAGTCGCCGCGGTGCAGGGCGTGCGGACCAACCAGCTGGTCGGCTACGGCTTGGTGGTGGGGCTGGACGGCACCGGGGACCAGACCACGCAGACGCCCTTCACCGCGCAGAGCCTGACGGCGATGCTGCAGCAGCTGGGGGTCACGGTGCCGGCGGGTACCAACATGCAGTTGCGCAACGTCGCGGCGGTGATGGTCACCGCCACGCTGCCGCCCTTCGCCCAGCCGGGCCAGGCCATCGACGTCACCGCTGCCTCGCTGGGCAACGCCAAGAGCCTGCGCGGGGGCACCCTGATCGCCACGCCGCTGCGCGGTGCCGACGGGCAGATCTACGCGCTGGCGCAGGGCAACCTGGTGATCGCCGGCGCCGGCGCTTCCGCCGGGGGCACCAAGGTGCAGGTCAACCACCTGTCGGCCGGGCGCATCCCGGGCGGTGCGACGGTGGAGCGGGCGGTGGCCTCGCCGCTGGCGCAGGGCGACAGCCTGCAACTCGACATCGCCTCGGCCGACTTCACCACCGCCCGCGCGGTGGCCAAGGCGATCAACGAGCGCTTCGGCAAGGGCACCGCGCAGGCGCTCGACGGCCGCGTCGTGAAGGTCAAGATGCCGCCGACCACCGACGAGCGGGTGAGCTTCCTCGCCGACATGGAGAACCTGCCGATCGAGCTGGCCACGCCGGCCGCGCGGGTGGTGATCAATGCGCGCACCGGCTCGATCGTGGTCAACCAGGCGGTGACGCTGGGGCCCTGCGCGGTGGCGCACGGCAACCTGTCGGTGACGATCAGCTCGACGCCGGTGGTCAGCCAGCCCGCGCCGCTGTCGGGCGGCCAGACGGTGCAGACCGAGAAGGTCGACATCACGATGAAGCAGGACCCGGGCTCGCTGATCCAGCTGCCCGCCGGCGCCAAGCTCACCGACGTGGTGAAGGCGCTCAACTCGCTGGGTGCCACGCCGGCCGACCTGCTCGCCATCCTGCAGGCCATCAAGGCCGCCGGTGCGCTGCAGGCCGAGCTGGAAGTCATCTGACCCCAGGCTGAACCCAGGCTCGTTCGATCATGGTCGCCTCGACCCAACAACTGGCTGCCGGCGGTGCCGGGCTCGATGCCCTGCGCGCCTCGGCGCGGCAGGATCCGAAGGGCGCGATCCGCGAGGTGGCCAAGCAGTTCGAGGCGCTGTTCATGCAGGAGCTGATGAAGAGCATGCGCGCCTCGACGATGGCCAGCGGCATGCTCGACAACCAGGCCAGCGAGATGGCCACCGGCATGCTCGACCAGCAGTACGCCACCCAGCTGGCCGGCATGCCCGGCGGGCTCGCCGATGCGATCGCCCGCCAGCTCGAACGCCAGACCGGCGGCGGCTCGGTGAATCCAGCCACCCGCTCCGGTGGCGCCACGGGCAACCCGCCGGTGCGCGCCGGCGGTGCCGCGCCGCTGCGCAGCTCGGCGGCCCCCGATGCGGTCCGAGCGGCTGCGGCCACGGCCAGCGCCGGGACCTCTGCGGCCGGAAATGTCGCCGGTGGCCTGAGCGGGACGGGTGGCTCGGCGGCGCGCTTCGTCGAGCGCCACCGGGCGGCGGCCGATGCGGCAGCCGCCGAGAGCGGCATTCCGGCCGAATTCATGCTGGCGCAGGCGGCGCACGAAACCGGCTGGGGCCGGCGCGAGATCCGCGGTGCCGACGGCACGAACTCCTTCAACCTCTTCGGCATCAAGGCCGGGGGCAACTGGAAAGGGCCGGTGGTGGTGGCCACGACCACCGAGGTGATCGATGGCCGGCCCCAGAAGGTGCAGGCGGCGTTTCGCGCCTACGGCTCCTACGAGGAGAGCTACCGCGACTACGCCCGGCTCATTTCCACCAGCCCGCGCTACTCGGGCGTGATGCAAGTCACGAACGACGCCCAGGCCTTCGCCAGCGGACTTCAGCGGGCCGGCTACGCGACCGATCCCGAGTACGCCGCCAAGCTCGGGCGTGTGATCCAGACCACCCGGCGCCTGGTCGATGCCGCAGGGGCATCGGCCGGTCCGCGCGCCTCCGGCGTGACGGCATGACCCCGACGAATCCGAACCGGAGCGTGCCCATGTCCACCGCCTCGACCTGCCTCGTGCCGCGCTGCGCCCTGCGCCGCGTGGCCAGGGCGTCCTGTCTCGAGCGCCACTTCGGGAGGGGCCGACCGTGAACCCGACCTCGCTGCTCAATCTGGGCGCCAGCGGCATGATGGCCGCGCAGGCGCAGCTGAGCACCACCGGCCACAACATCGCCAACGCCAGCGTCGAGGGCTATTCGCGCCAAACCGTCCGTGCCGAAACCGCCGCCGGCCTGTACAGCGGCTCGGGCTACTTCGGCCGCGGCGTGGATGTGCGCACCGTCGAGCGCCAGGTCAGCAGCTTCCTGACCGACCAGGTGGCGCAGACCGGTTCGCAGGCGCAGGCCGACAGCGTGCGCAAGAAGATGCTCGGCCAGCTCGAATCGAGCTTCGGCACCGGCCAGCAGGGCCTGGGCTACGCCGCTACGCAGCTGTTCAACGCCTTTGGTGACGTGGCGGCCGAGCCGGCCGACGCCTCGGCGCGGCGCGTGGTGCTGGAGCGTTCGGACGACCTGGCGTCGATGTTCCGCAGCACCGCCAAGAGCCTGGACAGCCTGCAAAGCGGGGTGGCACAGGATCTGAAGAACAGCGTGGCCGAGGTCAACAACCTCGCCAAGCGCATCGGCGACCTCAACGGTCAGATCGCCGCGACGCGCGGCAGCGGTCAGAAACCCAACGACCTGCTGGACGCGCGCGACCAGCTGGTCAAGGAGCTCAGTGGCTACGTGCAGGTCAATCGCGTCGAGCAGGACGACGGCTCGCTGAACCTCTTCGTCGGCGGCAGCCAGTCGCTGGTGGTGGGTACCGACGCGTACCAGTTCAAGGCCACGCCGGATCCAACGGACACCTCGCAAATGCGCATCACGCTGGAGGCCGACGGCATCAGCCGCCAGCTCGATGCCGATGCACTCGGCGGGGGGCGGCTGGCCGGACTGCTGCAGTTCCAGGACGACGATCTGGCGTCGGCCAGGTCCCAGCTGGACGCGATGGCCGAGGGCATCGCCAGCGCCGTCAATGGGCAGCAGGCGGCCGGGTGGTCGCTCAAGCAGGATGCCGCGGGCCAGCCGCTGGCCGGCGTGGCGCTGTTTGCCACCGGTACCAACGGTGCGGCCGATCTGAAGCTGGCCGCCGGGCTGACCACCGACGACATCGCCGCGTCGGCCCAGGGCGCTTCGATCACCTCGCCGCGCAGCAACAACGTCAACGCGCTGAAATTCCAGCAGCTGGGCGATGCGGCGATGGTCGGCGGCGCGACCTTCACGGATTACTTCTCGCAGGTGGTCGCCGACGTCGGCGTGCGGGTTCAGACCGCCAACAGCCGTGCCGATGTCTCGGCCAAGCTGGCCAGCGACGCCCAGCAGCAGCTCGGCTCGGAGACCGGCGTGAACCTCGACGAAGAAGCGGCCAACCTGATTCATTACCAGCAGAGCTACCAGGCCGCGGCCAAGGTGCTGCAAGTGGCGCAGAAGGTCTTCGATACCCTGATCTCGATCGGCGGAGGCTGACCCCATGGCCGCCCACCTGCCCAGTCCTGATCGCCGTGCGTCGCAGGAGAAGCCCGCATGAGACTGTCCACCGCCTACAGCTACGAGTCCTCCGTGTACGAGCTGCAGCGCCGTCAGGAGGAAATGTCCACGGCCCAGCAGCAGATGACCAGTGGCAAGCGCGTCGAACGCCCGGGCGACGACCCCACCGCCGCCGCGCAGATCGAGCGTGCGCTGGTCGAGGAGTCGCGCGGCCGGCAGCTGCAGCGCAGCGTCGATGCCAGCCGCAATGTGATGACGCTGACCGAGGCGGCGCTGGGCGACGCGGTCGACCTGAGCCAGCGCGCCCGCGAGGCGCTGGTGGCCGCCGGCAACGGCAGCTACAACGCCACCGAACGCCAGGCGCTGGCAACGACGCTCAAGGAAATCCGCAACCAGCTGCTGGGCGTGGCCAACCAGAAGGACGGCGCGGGCAACCTGCTCTTCGGGCGGCAGGGCAACACCTCCGGCCCCTACGTCGATAACGGCAGCGGCGTGACCACCACCGCCAGCGGCGGCGCTCTGGCCGGCTCGGGCAGCGAGAACCTGCCGCTGTCGATCGATGGACCGGCGGTGTGGCTGCAGGTCCCCAGCGGCAACGGCGTGTTCGAGACCGGTGCGGGTGCCGGCAACACCGGCACCGGCTGGGTCACCGCCGGCCAGGTCACCGATCCGTCGGCCTGGAGTGCGTTATCCAGCCACGGCTACACCGTGTCTTTCGCCAACGATCCGACCAGCGGCAAGCTGACCTACAGCGTCACCGACGACGCCACGGGCTCGGCGCTGGCCGATGCCAGTGGCAACACGGCGATTCCCTATCAGCCCGGCAAGTCGATCACGCTGGTGCCCGGCATCGAGTTCTCGGTCAGCGGCACGCCCGCCGCCGGCAACGACAGTTTCCACATCGGCGATTCGGATACCAGCCTGAACGTCTTCAAGGCGCTCGACAAGGCGGTGGCGGCGTTGAGCAGCCCCACCGCCAACGCCGGCCAGGTGATGCAGGCGGTCAACGCCGGCATGTCCGATCTGGACCAGGTGCTGAGCACCTTCCAGGCCTCGCGCTCGCAGGTCGGTGAGACGCTCAATCGGCTGGACGGCATCGAGTCGCGCACCAGCGGTCGCATCCTGTCGGCGCAAACCACGCGTTCGGACGTCGAGGACGTCGACATGGTGCAGGCCATCTCCGAATTCACCAACCGGCAGACCAGCTACCAGGCGGCGCTGCAGTCGTACTCGATCGTTCAAAAGATGTCGCTGTTCAACTACATCAGCGGCTGATCCGCGCGGCCTGTGCGGGCAGGTCGGGCCCGGCTTCTCCTCAACACCAAGAAACAACCCTCATGGACGCCCCCATCCTTGGCCAGGTGGCCCTCAGCTACAGCCCGGTGATCGACCTCAAGCGCCGCATCGTGGCGACCCGGTTGTCCGTCTTTCCTCTGCAGCCCGGCAAGTGGCTGCCGGTGGCCGAGCTGCTCAACACGCTCGGTGCGATCTGCCCGCCCGACGGGCTGCAGCTGGCGCTGTCGGTGCGCAGCGAGGGCGTGTTGGCCGAGCTGCTGACGGTGCAGCCGAATCCGAACCTGCTGATCGAGGTGCCGAAGTTCATGGCCGGCGATCCGCAGCACCGCGACGCCATCAAGACGCTGGCGACCAACGGCAATGCGCTGCTGCTGTCCGGGCGGCCCGATCACCCGCTGCCCAAGGACATCCTGCCCTGCTTCCGCTACTCGATCATCGATGTGGCCGACGAGCGCCGAGCGCTGGGCGACAAGGCGCCGCCGCCCGGCGTGAAGCGCTCGATCGGCTTCTGGCAGGAGGGGGTGCACTCCCGGGCGGACATGGACGCCGCCTTCGGTCGGGGCGCCATCGCGGTGGTCGGCTGGCCGCTGCAGTCTCCGCCCAAGGAGGAGCCGCCGGAGCGGCCGACGCTGCGCGGGCTGCGCGCGCCGGCGGGTGGGCGCTCGAGCCTCGACAACAGCCGGCCCGAGCTGAGCGCGATCATCCAGCTGATCAACCAGGTCGAGGACGAGGTGCCGCTCAGCGACCTCGAAGCCACGCTCAAGCGCGACCCGACGCTGGCCTTCAAGCTGATGCGCTACATCAACTCGCCGTTGTTCGGCCTGCGCACGGAGATCAGCTCCTTCGGCCACGCGGTGATGCTGCTGGGCTACCAGCGCCTCAAGCGCTGGCTGGCGCTGCTGCTGGTCACCGCCGGGGACGATGCGAACCAGCGCCCGCTGATGTACGCCGCGCTGCGCCGCGGGCTGATGATGGAAGCGCTGGCCATCGAGATGGGCGACGAGGACCACAAAGGTGACATGTTCATCTGCGGCATCTTCTCGCTGCTCGACCGCATGCTGAACAAGCCCTTCGATGCGCTGCTGCAGTCGATCCCGGTGGTCGACCAGGTGGAGCAGGCCCTGCTCGGCACCGGTGGACCGTACCAGCACGCGCTGGACCTGGTGCGTGCCACCGAGGGCGGCTTCGGCCTCGACATCCGCGAGCAGGCCGAGGCCTCCTTGCTCGACATGCGCCGCGTCAACCGTGCGTTGCTGCACGCGCTGGGGGGCGCGCAGCAGCTGATGTGAGGCGGCGCAGCCAGGGCCGCACGCCGTGGGCCTGGGGCTGCATACACTGCGGGCTTTCGCACATCGAGGCCGACCGCCCGCGACGCCAGCCGTCGCCGCGGCGGCCAAGCCCGACGCCCCCGCCGACCGGTTCATGTCCGCTGCCCCCACCGACCCGCTGCCTCGCGCGCTGTTCGACAGCCTGGCCGAGCCCGTCCTCGCCTTCGACGGCGGCGCTCGGCTGCAGTACGCCAACCCGGTCGCGCTGCGCGGACTGCCCATCGAGCCCGGCATGCTGCTGGCCGACCTGGGCCGCGTCTTCGATGCCAGCTGGGTCGACTGGCTGCGCAGCAGCCTCGCGGCCGACGCGGTGCTGCCCGGGCCCGTCGTTCGGGGTGCGGCGGCGCCGGTGCTGAGCCGGCTCGATGCGCGCCATTGGGTGCTCTGCCTGCCGCTGGAGGCCCCAGGCGCGCCGCGCGTGGCGCCGCTGGCCAGCCGGATGATTCCGGTGCTCGAACTCGGCGACGGCCCGCTGCGCGAGCTGCACGCGCTGCTCTGGGCCTCGCCGTTCCCGGTCGCGCTGCAGGACGAGTCCTTCCGCCTCATCGACGTCAACCAGGCCTTCGCCGAGCTGAGCGGGCGCCCCCGCGAGCAGCTGGTGGGCACCGACCCGATCGAACTGCTGCCCGAGGAGGACCGGGCCGAGGCGTTGCGTGAGCGCGCGTCGCTGCAGCGCGGACCGCGCGATCCGCACCTGCCGGCGCTGATCGAGCAGCGCCTGCTCGATGCGCAGGGCCAGCTGCGCTGGGTGCGCTCGTCGCGCTACCTGGCGCTGACCCAGGACCAGCGCCGGCTGCTGATGGTGGTGATGCAGGACACCACCGTCGAGCACGCGGCGCGCGAGCAGGCCGAGCGCTACTCGCGCGAGCTGGACCAGTGGTTCGACCTCTCGCCGCTGGGCATGGCGCTGTTCGACGAGGGCGGGCTGGTGCTGCGCGCCAACCAGGCCTTCGAGGCGCTGGTGGGCGCCACGCTGGTGGACCTGCGCGACGCCGCCGCAGCGGTGCAGACGCTGCTGCAGTGGCGCGACGGCCGCATGGCGCTGGGGCTCGAACCCGGCGGCGCCTGGGTCAGCTCGGAGGGCAGCCTGCCGCAGCCCGACGGCAGCACGCGCTGGGTGCGCGCGCTGCTGCGCGCCCAACCCTCGCGCGGGGGCCAGCGCCGCCTGCTGTGCATGCTGGAGGACCGCACCGCCGAGGAGGAGCGCGACATTGCCCGCCTGCAGCTGGGCACACTGGTCGACAGCGCCGGTGTCGGCCTGGCGACCCTGCGCGGGCCCGAGTCGCCCGAGCGCGAGGCGCTGGACGCACCGGCCTCGGGCGTGCTGCACGCCTCGGTGCGCCGCGAGCTGGTGGTGCCGGCCTCGCTGCCCGAGTTCGAGCGCCTGCAGCGCGCGCTCAAGAGCGGTGAGCGCTGCGAGGCGCGCTACGCCATCCACCACCCCGATCTGGGCCTGCGCTGGCTGGTCACCCGCGTCGAGCCGGGGCGGCTGGCCTCCGGACGGCCGACCACCTCGGTGGTCACCCGCGATGTGACCGACCAGCAGCAGGCACACGACCGCGCCGAGCAGCTGCTCGGTGAGCTGTCGACGATCCTGGAGAGCTCGCCGGCGGGGATCGCCTCGATGCGTGGCTACACGCTGGTGCACTGCAACCGCCGCTTCGAGCGCATGCTGCGGCTGGCGGCGGGCGCGGCGGTGGGCTCCGACATCCGCGCGCTGCTGGCCACGCACACCCGCGAGATGGTCGCGGCCCAGCCGATCGACGCCACGCTCGAACAGGGCGTGCACTACGAGGCCGAGCTGGAGGTGCCGGGCGAGGCCGGTGCCGCAGCGCAGTGGTACGCGCTGACGATCCGCCGCACCGGCCCGTCCGGCGAGGCGCCGCGCGCGATCGCGGTGCTCTCCGAGATCACCCGTCTGAAAAGCCAGCAGGCCGAGCTGGAGGCGCTGGCGCAGGAGCGCGCGCAGATGGCCCACGTGCTCGGTCAGCAGGCCGACCGCACCCGCGCGGTGCTGGACTCGGTGCTGGTGGGCATCGTCACCGTCGGTGAGGGGGGTGCGATCTCCTGGCTCAACCGCTCGGCGCGGCGCATGTTCGGCGGCGACTTGAGCGACTTCCTCGGCCACCCGATCGACGCGGTGGCCACGCCCGACGAGTACCACCCCTTCCGCCACAGCGTCGAGCTCTTCGACGAGCTGCGCGACGGCGAGGCGGTCAAGTTCGAGTGCCGCGTCCAGGCCCGCGACGGCCGCACCTTCTGGGTGGTGGGCAACGCGGTGGCCACGCTGGGCGCCAGCGGCGGGCGCGAGCTGACCTACGCGCTGATGGACATCGAGCAGCGCCGCCAGGCCGAGGCGCGCATCGCCGAGGCGCGCGCCTCGCTGCAGCGCATCATCGAGGCCGCGCCGATGGCGATCACGCTCTTCGACGCCGCGACGCTGGAGGTGCGCCAGATCAACCGCGTGGCCGCCGAGGCCGCCGGCTTGTCGGCGGACGCCGCGGCGGGGCGTTCGGTCGAGCAGCTCTACGCCGGCTCGGTGGCCGAGCGTGTGCGCGAGGACCTGCGTGCCGCACTGGCGCAGCCCGACGCGCTGACCCAGCGCGAGTACCGGATCGACCGTCGCGACGGCGCGCTGCAGGTCTGGGAAGCGCGCTTCCTGCCGCTGGCGCGCGCGGGCGAGCGCGTCGACCAGGTGCTGTTGGTGGCCACCGACGTGACCGCGCAACGCGCCGCCCAGCGCGCCGAGCTGGACGCTGCGATCGCCCAGCGCGAGATGCTGGTGCAGGAGGTGCACCACCGGATCAAGAACAACCTCCAGGGCGTGGCGGGCCTGCTGCAGCAGGTGGGGCAGCGCCGCCCCGAGGTGCAGCCGGTGATCACCGAGGTGGTCGGCCAGGTGCAGGCCATCGCGCAGGTCTACGGGCTGCAGGTGGGCACCGTCGGGCCGCTGACCCTGCGCAGCGTGGTCGAGGCGATCGCCCAGTCGGTGAGGCGCACCTTCGGGCGACCGATCGAGTTTGCGCTCGAGCCGGGCCCGGACGGTGCGGCGGTGGACTGGACACTGCCCGAGGCCGAGTCGATCCCGATCGCGCTGACGCTCAACGAGCTGCTGACCAACGCGATCAAGCACAGCGCCGCGGGTCGGGAGCTGGCGCCGCCGGTGGCCTGCCGGCTGACCGGCCTGGCCGCGGGCGTTCGCCTGGAGATCGACAACGCCGGCAGCCTGCCGCCCGGTTTTCGCATCGACCACCGCCCAGCCACCGTTTCCGGCCTCGGCCTGGTGCGCGCGCTGCTGCCGCGGCGCCACGCGACGCTGGCCTTCGAGCAGCGCGGCAGCCGGGTGGTCGCCACGGTGACGCTCGAGCCGCCGGTGGTGGCGCGACCGGCGGGTGCGGCGACGAATACCGCTCCCGTGGCCTCCCGGGGCTGACCCGCCGGCCCGGGGCGTGGCACAGTGCGGCCCATGAGCACGAGTTCTCCGATGCACGACGCGGCCGCCGCCAATGCGGCAGATCCCCGCCGCCTGCTGGTGGTCGACGACGACCGCCTGGTGCTGGCCACGCTGGTGCATGGCCTGCAGCACGCCGGCTTCGACGTGATCGACGCCGACAACGGCGACGACGCGATCCTGCTGGCGCGCCAGCACCGCCCGACGCTGGCGCTGCTGGACATCCGCATGGACGGGATGAGCGGCTTCGACGTCGCTTCCTACCTGCGCGATCAGCTGCACATCCCCTTCATGTTCCTGTCGGCCTTCAACGACGAGGCGACGCAGGCCAAGATCCGCGAGCTCGGCGCGCTGGCCTACCTGGTCAAGCCGCTGGACGTGGCACAGATCGTCCCGGTGGTCGAGCGTGCCTTCGCCGAAGCGCGCGCTCTCGAGCGCAGCCCCGTGCCGACCTCGCCCGCGCCACGCGCCGAGCCGGTGGCGGCGCC
>DAOLLE010000015.1:0-16079 GCA_035331205.1 Burkholderiaceae bacterium | reverse complement strand
TCGCGAACTGGATCGTGGCCTGCACGATCAGCACGCTGGCGATGTTGGGCAGCACGTGGTCGAGCGTGATGCGCCAGCGGCCCTTGCCGGCCGCGCGGGCGGCCAGCACGTAGTCGCGCGCCCAGATGGCGTTGGCGGCGCCGCGGGTGATGCGGGCGAACCAGGGGATGTAGGCCAGCCCGATGGCCACCATGCTGGTCAGCAGCCCGGGGCCGTAGATGGCGGTCAGCACGATGGCGGTGAGCAGTGCCGGGAAGGCGATGCTGAAGTCCGTGGCCCGCATGATGACTTCTTCCACCCAGCCGCGCCGGGCGGCGGCCAGGCTGCCGAGGGCGACGCCCACGGCCAGGCCGATGCCCACGGCGATCACGCCCACGAGGATGCTGGCGCGCGAGCCCACCAGCAGCTGCGCGGCCACGTCGCGGCCGAGGCTGTCGGTGCCCAGCCAGTGCAGCGCGCTGGGGGCGGCCAGCTTGTTGGGGATGTCGATCTCCGCCGGCGGGTGGGGCGACCAGACCAGCGACAGCGCGGCCGCCAGCAGCACGAGGCCGCTGAGCAGCGCACCGATCAGGAAGCTCGGGTGGCGCAGGCAGCGGGTCCAGAAGCCGGGGGCGGCGGCGCTCATGCGGCCTCCGCCGGCGCCAGGCGCGGGTCGATCAGCACGTAGATCAGGTCGACCAGGAAGTTGATCAGCACCACCGCGGCGGCCAGCAGCATCACGGTGTCGCGCACCACCACCAGGTCGCGGTTGGAGATGGCCTGGAAGACCAGCCGGCCCACGCCGGGCAGCACGAAGACGTTCTCCACCACGATCGCGCTGGTCACCAGGTTGGCGAACTGCAGGCCCATCAGCGTGACCACGGGGATCAGGGCGTTGCGCATCACGTGGCGCCAGAGCACCGCGCGGCGCGACAGGCCCTTGGCGCGGGCGGTGCGCACGAAGTCCTCGCGCATCACCTCCAGCACCGCCGAGCGGGTGACCCGGGCCAGCATGGCCGCCTGGATCACCGCCAGCGCCAGCGCCGGCAGCAGCAGGGCCTTGAGCGCCGGGCCGGGCCCACCGCCCTCGTCCTCGCGCCAGCCGGGAAAGCCACCGGCCGAGAACCAGCGCAGCTTCACCGCGAAGATCAGCACCAGCAGGATGGCGAACCAGAAGTTGGGGATCGCCATGCCGATCTGGCTGCCCGCCATCACGCCCACGTCGCCGAGCCGGTTGTGGTGCGCCGCGGCGTAGACGCCCAGCGCCAGCGCCGCGGCGGTGGTGATCGCCATGGCCATCAGCGCCAGCGGCAGCGTCACCTGCAGCCGCTCGGCGATCAGCTCGGCGGTGGGCGTGTCGTAGGCGATGCTGGCGGCTGACTCGCCTCGCAGCAGGCCGCCGATCCAGTGCAGGTAGCGCGTGGGGGCGGGCTCGTTCAGGCCGAGCTTGGCTTCGAGCGCGGCCAGCGATTCGGGCGTGGCGTTCTCGCCCAGGATCACCTGCGCCGCGTTGCCGGGCAGCAGCTCCAGCGCCGCGAAGACGACCACCGACGCCACCGCCAGGGTGGCGACCAAGGTCAACAGGCGCTTCAGCAGGAGCCGGCTCAGCAAGGCAACATCCAGGCCGGCGGGCGGCCCACGGGTGTGAACGATTCGGCTATTGTGAGGTGTCCCCGACTGACACAGGTCGAAGGGCGATCCCGATTGACGGGGGCGGCGCCGTATGCTGCGCCGCAACAACACCGAGGAGCAGAACCATGAGTCCCTTGAGAATGTCGGGCAAGGTCGCGGTGGTCACCGGCGGCGCCTCCGGATTCGGCGCCGGCATCGTGCGCAAGTTCATCGCCGAGGGCGCCCGCGTGGTGGTGGCCGACCGCAATGGCGAGGCTGCGCAGGCGCTGGCTGCGACGCTGGGCGAGGCCGCGCGGGCCGTGACCGCCGACGTCACCCACGCCGATGACGTGCGCGCGATGCTCGACGCCGCCGAGCGGCACTTCGGCGGGCTGGACATCCTGGTCAACAACGCCGGCCTGGGCCACACCCCGCAGCCGCTGGAGGACCTGGACGAGGCGATGTTCGACCGCATCGTGGCGGTCAACATGAAGGCGATCTACCTGGCCGCGCGCGAGGCCGTGCCGCGCTTCAAGGCCCGCCGGGCCGGCGTCATCCTCAACATGGCCAGCACCGCCGGCGTGAGCCCGCGCCCGCGCCTGACCTGGTACAACGCCAGCAAGGGCTGGGTGATCACCGCCACCCGTTCGATGGCGGTGGAACTGGCGCCCTTCGGCGTCCGCGTGGTCGCGCTCAACCCCGTGGCTGGCGAGACGCCGATGCTGGCCACCTTCATGGGCGAGGACACGCCCGAGCTGCGCGCGAAGTTCCTCGCCTCCATCCCCCTCGGCCGCTTCTCGACCCCCGAGGACCTGGGCAATGCCGCCTGCTTCCTGTGCAGCGACGAGGCCAGCATGGTCACCGGCGTGGCCATGGAGGTGGACGGCGGGCGTTGCATCTGAGCGGCCCCTCACCCCCGGCAACTTTCGACGCCCCCCAAAAGTTTCACCGCCGCCCCCCCGCAGAACGGTGGGACAGACCGCCCAGCCGGTGGAGCCGCCACAGGGTGGGGCGACGGTAGATTCCTCCCTGCGTCGGAGTGTGGCGACCCCTGCGGTGCCACCCCGGCCAGACGAACGATTTTTCGCGTGGGGGTATTCGTGGTTGAAACAGCGGTGCTGGTGGAAGACCGGCCGGAGAGTGCACTCTGGCTGCGCGATTGCCTGGCCTTGCTGCCGGGCAGGGCGAAGCTGTGCGAGGCCGGGACTGTCGAGTCGGCCCGGGCGTTGGTGGCCAGCTGGCTGGGCCACACGCCCGCGGTGATGCTGCTGGGTACCCGACTGGGCCGGCAGTGCGGGCTGGAGCTGTTGCCGGTGGTGCAGCGTCACTGGCCCGGCACCCGCGTGGTGGTGCTGGCGCCCCCCGAGGACGCTGCCCTGTGCGTGCGGGCCTTTCGCGCCGGCGCCCGCGGCTTCGTGCTGCAGGAGGGCCATGTCGGGCCGATCCTGCAGGCTCTGCGTTCGGTGCGCGACGGGCTGTTCGTGATGACGCCGTCGCTGTCACGCTACTGGATCGGCCAGGAGGCCGACGCGCTGCAGGCACGCATCGACGCCTTTGCCGAGCCCGAGCCGGTCGACCCGTCCGGCTTCGCCGCGCTGGACGAGGCCAACACCGCGCCACCGCCGATCCCGCTGTCGCCGCGAGAGCTGGAACTGCTCGACGCCCTGGCGCGCAGCTGGACCGAGGAGCAGATCGCCCAGCAGCTGGGCCTGCAGCGCGCGGCGGTGCGCGCCCAGCTGCGCCAGATCTGCCGCAAGCTGTCGGTCACCTCCCGCAGCGACGCGGTGCAGCGCGCCCGCATGCTCGGGCTGGTGCGGCTGTGGATGTAGGCGTTCAGCGCTTACCACCCCCCGACCCCACCCAAAAGGAGGGAGTGCGGCAGCGAAACGTGATAAATCTCGCAACGCCTTTCCACCTTCTTGGGGATGGGCTTCGTCCCGTGCTTTCCCTAAAGTGCGTTCCGAGAGCTGTCACGCGGAACATTCTTCACATTGCGCTTCACGGGAGCCCGGCCCGATACTGTTACACCAAGTAGCACAGGCAGTCGACATTGCGGCGGGCAATCGTGCAGATCCCAACGACGTTCGAACTCCGAGCGTCCATTGCGGGCCCACCCTTCACCGGGTGGGCCTTTCTTTTTTCCTGAGTCCGGTGGACCGGGCAAACCGGTCGCAACATCCTCGCCGCGGGTGGGCGGCTACAGTTACGGCCTCGTCCCGCCGGGCTGGCGCTCCCACGCCGGCCCTCCGATTGCCGCCGACAGCCCCCGATGGCCACCAAGAAGTCCCGCTCCTCCTTCGCCTCGGCGCGCCCGAGCCTGCTGACCTGGCTGGCCCTGGCGCTGCTGGTGCTGCTGCTCGACCAGCTGACCAAGGTGCTGATCGTCGGTCGTTTCGCCTACGGCGACAGCGTGACGATCACCGAGTGGTTCAACCTCGTGCGGGTGCACAACACCGGCGCGGCCTTCAGCTTCCTGGCCCAGGCCGCGGGGTGGCAGCGCTGGTTCTTCATCGGCCTGGGGCTGGCGGCCTCGGCGCTGTTCGTCTGGATGCTGCGCAGCCACGCGGGCCAGAAGCTGTTCTGCTTCGCGGTAGCGATGCTGCTGGGCGGCGCCATCGGCAACGTGGTGGACCGGTTCTGGCATGGCTACGTGGTGGACTTCCTGCAGTTCCACTGGGGCTGGCTGGCACCACTCTTCCCGGGAGGCTACTTCCCGGCCTTCAACGTCGCCGACAGCGCGATCACGCTGGGCGCCGCCTGCCTGCTGATCGACGAGCTGCGCCGGGTGCGCCGCAGCTGAGCGGCCTGGTCCCCTCCCCCGGCGGCCCTCGGAGAGCCCGATGCTGATCGAGACGCTGGGCACGGTGCGCGACCTCGGGCGGCTGTCCGAGATCGCCGCGGTGCTGATCCGCCACGGGCTGGGCGACATGGTGCGCCGCTTCGGTCTGGCCGATGCGCTGGAGCGCGCCGGCCACCGCCTGCGCTGGGAGCACGCCGCCGACCTGGCCCGGCTGCCCCCGCCGGTGCAGCTGCGCCGCGCGCTGGAGGAGCTGGGCCCCACCTTCGTCAAGCTCGGCCAGATCCTGGCCGGCCGCAGCGACCTGCTCGGGCCGGAGTGGATCAGCGAGCTCTCGCACCTGCACAGCCGCGTGCCGCCGCTGCCGCTGGAGGACCTGCGCGCCCAGCTGCGCGAGGACCTGGGCGACGAGCCGGAGGCCGTCTTCGCCCGCTTCGACACCGAACCGCTGGCGGCCGCCTCGATCGCGCAGGTGCACACCGCTCAGCTGGCCGACGGCAGCGAGGTGATCGTCAAGATCCGCCGCCCAGGCATCGGCACGGTGATCGAGGCCGACCTGCGGCTGCTCTCACGCTTCGCCGCCGTCGCCGAGGCGGAAATGCCGGCGCTGGCGCCCTACCGGCCGCAGCAGCTGGTGCGCGAGTTCGGCCGCTCGCTGCAGCGCGAGCTGGACCTGGCCTGCGAGTGCCGCAACGCCGAGCGCATCGGCGCCAACCTCGCCCCGCTGGGCTACCTGGTCGTGCCGACGGTGCACTGGCCGCTGACGAAGGCGCGCATCAACGTGCAGACGCGCATCGTCGGCATCCCCGGCGAGCAGCTCGACGCGCTCGACCAGGCCGGCTACGACCGCCAGTTGCTCGCGCGCCGCGGCGCCCGCGCGGTGCTGAAGATGATCGTCGAGGACGGCTTCTTCCACGCCGACCCGCACCCCGGCAACGTCTTCTACCTCAGCGACAACCGCATCGCCTTCATCGACTTCGGCATGGTCGGGCGACTGTCCACCCGCCGCCGCGAGGACCTGCTGAACCTGCTGCTCGGCCTGGTGCAGCGCCGCCCGCAGCAGGTGGCCGACGTGCTGCTCGATTGGGCCGGCAGCAGCGGTGGCGACGACGGCGCCGCGGTCAACCAGGGCCAGCTCGAAGCCGAAATCGAGGACTTCGTCGACCAGTACCACGGCACGCCGCTGGCCGACCTGAGCCTGTCGGGCATGCTGTCGGACGTCACCGCGATCATGCGCGAGCACCGGCTGGCGCTGCCCTCGGAGCTGGCGCTGCTGATCAAGGCCTTCATCTCGCTGGAAAGCATGGGCCGCGGGCTCGACCCGGGCTTTCACATGGCCAGCGAGGCGCTGCCGATCCTGGAGCAGGTGGTGCGCGCGCGCTACCAGCCACGCGCGCTGGCGCAGCGCGGTTGGCACACGCTGCAGCGGCTGATCCAGGTCAGCGAGCAGCTGCCGCACGACCTCTCGCGCCTGCTGCGCAGCGCGCGGCGCGGGCGCATCCAGGTGGGCATCGAGGTCAGCCACCTGCAGCGCGTGGGCGACCAGATCGACCGCGCCGCCAGCCGCCTCGCGGTGGCGCTGGTGATCGCCGCACTGATCATCGGCTCGGCGATCGCGATGACCGTGGGCGGCGGCCCGCAGCTCTTCGGTCTGCCCGCCTTCGGGCTGCTGGGCTACCTCGGCGCCGGGGTGGGCGCGCTCTGGCTGCTGCGCTCGATCGCGCGCGGGCGCCGCCACCTCGATTGAGGGCCTGATGCCCCCACGCTCTCTGCGCTCGCTGCCCTCCGAGGGGGCGGTCAGCCCCTTCGGAACGGCCGGGCGGGACTGACATGGCCGCCCCCGGCCGGCCGATCGCCGTCGTCGACCCGGCGCGCTGCACCGGCTGCGGGCGCTGTGTTGGCGCCTGCCCACCGCACGTGCTCTGGCTGGAACGGCAGCAATGGCGCAAGACCGCCACCCTCGGCGATGCGGCCGGCTGCACGGGCTGCGGGCGCTGCGTACCGCCCTGCCCCTTCCGCGCCATCACGCTGCACCGCCCACCCCTGGTAAGCCCCTGATGCCATCAGCGGCTTTCTGCCCTAGGGTAGAAAACTCTGCCACCTCCGGCCGCAACCGGCCGGTCTCAACGCGAAGGGGTTGCCTCGGATGGATGCTGTCCAGCCGGCCGAACAGGCCCGACCGATCGTCTTGCGCCCGCTCACGCTGGCCGACCCGTTGCGCTGGCTGTCCGCCGGCTGGCGCGACTTCACCCACCACCCCGCCATCGGCGGCTTCTACGGCCTGTGCTTCATGGTGATGGGCTGGCTGCTGCTGAAGGTCTTCGAGCAGGCGCCCGCCTGGACGCTGGCGCTCTCCGCCGGTTTCCTGCTGATGGGCCCCTTCGTGTGCCTGGGGCTGTACCAAGTCAGCCGCCGCGACGAGCTGGGCGAGCCCGTGGGCTGGCTGGACTCGCTCACCGCCTGGCGCCACCACGGCGGCCAGATGGCCATCTTCGGCTTCGTGCTGTTGGTGCTGGAGATGCTCTGGGGCCGCGCCTCGCTGGTGGTCTTCGCGGTCAGCTTCGATGGCATGCCCGACTTCAAGGGCTCGCTGCTGGCGCTGCTGAACCCCGAGAACCTCGAGTTCATCATCGCCTACATCGCGGTGGGCGCGGTCTTCGCCGGGCTGATCTTCGCGGTCAGCGTGGTGAGCATCCCGATGATGCTGCACCGCCAGGTCGACGCCATCACCGCCGGCCTCACCAGCCTGCGCCTGGTGCTCGACCAGCCGCTGGTGATGCTCACCTGGGGCGCGCTGATCACCTTGCTGATCGGCCTGGCCCTGCTGCCCTGGTTCTTCGGCCTGCTGGTCGTCGGCCCGGTGGTGGGCCACGCCAGCTGGCACGCCTACCGGGCGGCGGTGGGCGAGGAGGCCTGAAACACGGCCCCACGACCCCGAATCGCGGGAAAACGGGGCTTGACGTTTCCGCAACACACCGTAACCCAGGGGGTCACGGGCGGTCCGAATTGATCAATAGTGAAAGCAGGGGCGCTCGCCAACCCTGCGCTGGATACATCACTCAATCAACCAGCCGAGGCGACGCCCATGTCCATTGATCAGCGGAGGTCTCCTCGTGAAATCGAAAATTTTCCTTGCTGCACTAATTACTGCGGCACTTGCACAAAGCCCAGCAAATGCAACCGTTTCGGTTAATGCATCGCTGTCGAATTTTAACCTAATTCTGATAGACACCAATTTAAATGATGGAGTAAGTCCATATATAAAATTCAATAATTTTGGCGAATCTACTGCCGGAGGATCAGCAGGCAATACAAATTCAAACGAATTCTATGGATCGGGTAATGTCAGTGCCCAAGAAACATATCCACAAGCATCCGGCGGAGGATC
Organism: Burkholderiaceae bacterium; assembly: GCA_035331205.1. GTDB lineage: Bacteria > Pseudomonadota > Gammaproteobacteria > Burkholderiales > Burkholderiaceae_C > Sphaerotilus. The sequence goes on along the minus strand of DAOLLE010000015.1, from coordinate 8,304 downwards.
TGACTCATTGGGTCTCGTAGCTGGATTTTCAGGGGTAACAGGCTCAATTTCACAGAATTATTATGAAAGAACGAATCAAATACAATTGCGAATTGAATCAGGTGGATTTGCAAAAGGCACAAATGGAATTGCAGGAGTAGATTCAGTATATTTTGGGTCGTTTGCGAATTGGTATAGCGGTCAATTTAGCATTTCTCAAAACACAATGGCAATACTCACCGCGACGGCATCGATAAATATTTCATCTATTGACAATCACCCGATCAACCAATACTCAACCTGGGAATACGTTGATGCAGAACTTGGATTGGGCAACGAGAGTTTGCATGCAAAATTAGGGTTCGATCAATTACTTAATCAGACCGAAAATAAGTATCAATCAATAAATTACTTTATTTCGAAGACTTTTGTCACATCCTACTTTAATGATAACCCCAATGAATCGAATTGGCAATTCGGAGCGTATGCAACGACTTCTGGACTGAGTTTTTCACCACTATTCCAAGAACCATCCGCCCCAACAATTCCAGAGCCAGAGACATACGCGATGATGCTCACAGGTCTCTTCGCGGTGGGTATTGGCGCACGGCGTGGGCGGCGTGTGGGGCAGTTGAGTGACTGCCGTGTTTCCCATTCCGGGAACAGGCTCAACTGAGGGGAACGCGGGCCGATGAGTTTGGCCCGCCCCCAAATGGCACAGCCCAATCAAGGGGTGCGGCGACTTCTCACAGCGTCAGCACCGTGCAGCCCGTGGTCTTGCGGCCCTCCAGGTCGCGGTGGGCCTGGGCCACGTCTTCGAGGGCGTAGCGCTGCTCGATCGGGATGGTCACCGCGCCGCTGGTGACCATGCCGAAGAGGTCGTCGGCCATTTCCTGCGTGCGCTCGCGCGTGGCGATGTGGGTGAACAGCGTCGGGCGCGTGATGTACAGCGAGCCCTTGGCAGCGAGCAGGCCGAGGTTCAAGGCGGGCACCGGGCCGGAGGCGTTGCCGAAGTTGGCCAGCAGGCCGAAGGGCGAGAGGCAGTCGAGCGAGCGCTCGACGGTGTCCTTGCCGATCGAGTCGTAGACCGCCTTGACGCCGGCGCCGCCGGTGATCTCCTTGACGCGGGCGACGAAGTCCTCGGTCTGGTAGTTGATGACGTGCGCCGCGCCGTGGGCCTTGGCCAGTTCGCACTTGGCGTCGCTGCCGGCGGTGCCGATCAGCTGCAGGCCCATCGCCCGGGCCCACTGGCAGGCGATCAGGCCGACGCCGCCGGCCGCGGCGTGGAAGAGGATGAAGTCACCCGCCTGCAGACCGCCCTGCGGCTGGGTGCGGCGCAGCAGGTACTGCACCGTCAGGCCCTTGAGCATCATCGCCGCGCCAGTCTCGAAGTCGATGGCGTCGGGCAGCTGCACCACGCTGCGCGCGGGCAGCACCCGCAGCTCGCAGTAGGCGCCCGGGGGCATGCTGGCGTAGGCGACGCGGTCGCCCTCCTGCAGGTGCGTGACGCCGGCACCGACCGACTCGACGACGCCGGCGGCCTCCATGCCCAGCGACAGCGGCAGCGCGTTCGGGTACAGGCCCGTGCGCTGGTAGACGTCGATGAAGTTCAGGCCCACCGCGTGGTGGCGCACGCGGATCTCGCCGGGGCCGGGTTCGCCCACGGGCAGGTCGACGAGTTGCAGCACCTCGGGTCCGCCGAACTGCTGGATCTGGATGGCACGGGGCATGGTCGGTCTCCTCTTGCTTCTCGCGCCCTGCGGGCGGGCGCCGGGTTCATCGGGTGAAACGCGCGAATCACGTGAATCACGTGAATCACGTGAATCGCGTGAATCGCGTGAATCGCGTGAAGCGGGTTGAGCGCAGCTTAGCCCAGCCGCGCGCACCCGTGCAGGGCGCGGGCTACCATGCGCGGTTCGTTGGCGGCGCCGCTGCCCCACCCACCCTCTCCGCCGCCATGCAGCTCACCCCGCGCCTGATTGCCCAGCTCACCCTGCCGCCCTTCCTCTGGGCCGGCAATGCGGTGGCGGGCCGGCTGCTGGTGCCGCTGGTGCCGCCGCTGATGCTCAACGCGCTGCGCTGGACGGGTGCGCTGATCCTGCTGCTGCTGCTCGGTCGAGCCGCAGTGGCCACGCCGGCGCGGCGTGCGGCGATCCTGGCACGCTGGCCCTACTTCGTGGTGCTCGGTGCGCTGGGCGTGGGGGCCTACAACGCACTGCAGTACCTGGCGTTGACCACCTCGACGCCGATCAACGTCACGCTGATCGCCGCCAGCATGCCGCTGTGGATGCTCAGCGTGGGCGCCCTGTTCTTTCACGAGCGGCCCCGTGGGCAGCAGCTGCTGGGCGCGGCGCTGTCGCTGGCGGGCGTGGCCACGGTGATGAGCCGCGGCCACCCCAGCGCGCTGGCGCAGGTGCAGTTCGTCCAGGGCGATCTTTTCATGCTCGCCGCCGCGGCCAGCTGGGCCGGCTACAGCTGGCTGCTGGTGCGCCCGCCCGCGTCGATGCAGGGCGCCCAGCGGCCGGGCATCGAGCAGGCCGACGGCAGCCAGCGGCCCTGGAACTGGGCCGAATTCCTGCTCGTGCAGGCGCTCTTCGGCATCGTCTGGGCCGGCGGCGCCGCCGGGGTCGAGGCGCTGGTCGCCCCGCGCACGCCGCAGTGGACGCCGCTGGTGGGGCTCTTGCTGGTCTACATCGTCGTCGGCCCGTCGCTGCTGGCCTACTGGTTCTGGGGTCGGGCGGTGGCCCAGGCCGGCCCGACCACCGCCGGCATGTTCGGCAACCTGACGCCGCTGTTCGCCGCGATGATGTCCACCGCGCTGATCGGCGACGCGCCGCAGCCCTACCACGCGCTGGCCTTCACGCTCATCGTCGCCGGCATCGTGGTCAGCGCGCGGCGCTGAACCCGCAGCACCCGCCCCGCTTCAGAACGTGCCCGGGTAGGCGCCGCCGTCGAGCAGGATGTTCTGGCCGTTCAGGTAAGCGGCCTGGCGGCTGCACAGGAAGGCGCAGACCTCGCCGAACTCGCGCGGATCGCCGAAGCGCCGCGCCGGCACCGTGGCACGCCGCTCGTCCATCAGGTCGTCGATCGGGCGGCCGGTCTTGGCCGCCGAGCCCTCGAAGGTGACGCGCAGCCGCTCGGTCTCGAAGGGGCCGGGCAGCAGGTTGTTGATCGTCACGCCGCGCGCGGCGAGCTTGGGCTGGCGCGCCAGCCCGGCGATGAAGCCGGTGAGCCCGCTGCGTGCGCCATTGGACAGGCCGAGGATGTCGATCGGCGCCTTCACCGCGCCCGAGGTGATGTTGACGATGCGGCCGAAGCCGCGCTCGGCCATCGCGTCCACCGTCGCCTTGATCAGCTCGATGGGGGTGAGCATGTTGGCGTCCAGCGCGCGCAGCCAGGTGTCGCGGTCCCAGGCGCGGAAGTCCCCCGGCGGCGGCCCGCCCGCGTTGGTGACCAGGATGTCCACCTGCGGCGCCGCCGCCAGCAGCGCGGCGCGGCTCTCGGGCGTGGTCACGTCGGCCACCACCGCGCGCAGCTGCGTGCCCGTGGGCAGGCCCGGCAGGGCGCGCAGCTCGGCGGCGGTGGCCTCCAACCGCTCGGCCCCCCGCGCGGCGATCACCACGTGGGCGCCCTCGCGCAGCAGCGCCTCGGCGCAGGCCCGGCCCAGCCCCTTGGAGGCCCCGCACACCACGGCCCAGCGGCCCGTCAATCCCAAGTCCATCGTGTCTGCTCCTTGTCGTTCCGTCGAGGTTCAGCGTCGGGCTGCGAGCAGGCCGACGCCCAGCAGCACCAGCACCGTGCCGGCCATCATCCAGGGCGTGAAGGGCTCGCCCAGGATCAGCACGCCCATCGCGATCGTGCTGATCGGCCCGACCAGCCCGGTCTGGGCAGTAACGCCGGCACCCAGCCGCTCGATGGCCATCATCACCAGAATCACCGGCGCGAAGGTGCAGGCCGTGGCGTTGAGGGCCGACAGCCACCAGACCGCCGGAGCCACCTCCGCCAGGCTGGCCAGCGGGCGCAGCGCGACGAACTGGGCGATGCACAGCCCGCAGGCGATGCTGGTCGCCCAGCCGGTCAGCCGCAGCGAGCCGATGCGCTGGATCTCCTCGCCACACTGGATCAGGTAGATCGCGTAGCTCAGCGCCGAGCCGAACACCAGGCCGGCGCCCAGCGCCACGTGGTCGCCCGCCAGGCGCAGCTCGTGGCCGAAGGCCAGCAGCACGCCCGTGTAGCCCACCGCCAGCGCGATCAGCTGGCGGCGGCTGACGCGGTGCCCGTACAGCAGTGCGCCCAGCAGCAGCACCAGGCTGGGGTTGAGATAGAGGATCAGCCGCTCCAGGCTGGCGCTGATGTAGGCCAGCCCGGCGAAGTCCAGAAAACTGGCGAGGTAGTAGCCGCAGAACCCCAGTCCGGCCAGCACCAGCCAGTCGCGCCGCAACAGCGCCGGCTTGCCCCGCCCGGCCCACCAGGCCAGGCTGAGGAAAAGTGGCAGCGCCAGCAGCATGCGCAGCATGATCAGCGTGACCGCATCGACGCCGTGGCGATAGGCCAGCTTGACGATGATGGCCTTGCCGGAAAAGGCCACCGAGCCGGCCAGTGCGAACGCCAGGCCGACCCAGCGCGCCCCAGCCGGCTCCAATGTGTGGGCGGGACCGGTGGCTTGGGCGGCGGTTGACGTCATTGCGGACGATTCTAGGAGGGCAAGAAAAAACCCCGCGGCAGGTCCATGCAGCGGGGCTTCGTGGCGCGGGGCACAGGCCCCGCCGGGGTCGATCAGAGCTTGCCGGCGCGGGCCTGCTCGATCATGTAGTTGTCGTAGCCATCCTCGGCGATGGAGAACCAGCGCACCTGCTCGCCACGGAACTTGGAGAAGTCCTCGTAGATCTTCTTCCAGTGCGGGTTCTTGGCCGACAGCTCGCTGTACAGCGCCATGGATTCCTTGAAGGCCAGGTCCATCACGTCCTTGGGCAGGCGGAACAGCTTGGTGCCGCTGGCGATCAGCTGGCGCAGCGCCGCCGGGTTCTTTGCGTCGTACTTGGCCTGCATGTCGGTGTGGGTGTACAGCGACGCGGCTTCGATGATGGCCTTGTACTCAGAGCTCAGGGACTCGTAGGCCTTGAGGTTGATGAAGAAGTCGACCTCGGGGCCGCCTTCCCACCAGGCCGGGTAGCCGTAGTTCGGCGCCACCTTGTTGAAGCCCAGCTTCTGGTCGTCGTAGGGGCCGATCCACTCGGCCGCGTCGATGGTGCCCTTTTCCAGCGCCTGGTAGATCTCGCCGCCGGGGATGTTCTGCGGCACGCCGCCCATGCGCTCCAGCACGCGGCCGGCAAAGCCGCCGATGCGGAACTTCAGGCCCTTCATGTCGGCCGCGGACTGGATCGGCTTGCGGTACCAGCCGGCCATCTGCGTGCCGGTGTTGCCGCCCGGGAAGTTGATGAAGTTGTACTGGCGGTAGAACTCGCGCATCAGCTTCAGGCCGTTGCCCTCGAGCATCCAGGCCGTCATCTGGCGGCTGTTCATGCCGAAGGGGATGGCCGCGCCCAGCGCGAAGGCCTCGTCCTTGCCGAAGAAGTAGTACGGCACGGTGTGGGCCATCTCGACGGTGCCGTTCTGCACGCCGTTGTCCACCTGCAGCGCGGGCATCAGCTCACCGGCGGCATGCACCGAGATCTGGAACTTGCCGCCGGTCATCTCGCTGACCTTCTTGGCGAACACTTCCGCGCCGCCGAAGATGGTGTCCAGCGACTTCGGGAAGCTCGACGCCAGACGCCAGCGGATGTTGGCCTGGGCATGCACCACGGCCGGGGCCGCACCGGCGGCCAGCACACCGGCCAGACCGGCCTGACGGACAAAGGAACGACGTTCCATGCGTTGAACTCCTCAGTGAATCTGATCGAACGAAAGCCGGACAGCGGCTCAACACGGGCAGGCCGATTCTAGGAGCAGCCCCCCGGGGGGAAAGGCCGGTGCTTACCCCTGCGCAAGATTGCGTAGAGAGCCGGCCGATGTCACCGCGAGGTGACGCGCCGGGGCCTCACTCGCCCGCGACCATCATCTTCTCGACCAGCACCGAGCCGATCGTCTTGCTGCCCGCGGTGTAGCTGTCGGCCCCCACCGCAACGATCTGGCGCAGCATGTCGCGCAGGTTGCCAGCGATCGTCACCTCGTCGACCGGGTAGGCGATCTGGCCGTCCTCGACCCAGAAGCCGGCCGCGCCGCGCGAGTAGTCGCCGGTGACGCCGTTGACGCCCTGCCCCATCAACTCGACCACGAACAGGCCGCGGTGCAGCTTCTGGAGCATCGCCGGCAGGTCGTCGCCCGGCCGCGTCAGGCGGCTGGTCAGCGTCAGGTTCTGCGAGCCACCGGCGTGACCCGTCGTGCGCAGGCCCAGCTTGCGCGCCGAGTAGCTGGACAGGAAGTAGCCCTGCGTCACGCCGGCCTCGACCACCGTGCGGGCCCGGGTGCGCACGCCCTCGTCGTCGAAGGGCGCGCTGGCCTTGCCCTTGGGGATGTGCGGATCCTCGCGCAGGTCGATGTGGTCGGCAAAGACCGGCGTGCCCAAGCTGTCGAGCAGGAAGCTGGCCTTGCGGTAGAGCGAGCCGCCGCTGGTGGCCTGCACGTAGGCGCCCAGCAGGCCGGAGGCGACGGTGGACTCGAACAGCACCGGCAGCTCGCCGGTGGGCAGGCGCCGCGGCTTCAGGCGCGCCAAGGCCCGTTCGGCGGCATAGCGGCCCACCGCCTCGGGCGAGGCGAGTTCGGCGGCGTCGCGCATCGAGCTGTACCAGGAATCGCGCTGCATGTCGCGCCCGCGCCCGGCGATCGGTGCCACCGACAGCGAATGCCGCGAACTGGCGTAGCCGCCGCGAAAGCCCCGGCTGTTGCCGGCGTAGAAATGCGACTGCTGAGCCGACACGCCCGCGCCCTCGGAGTTGGTGATGCGCCGGTCGGTGGCCAGCGCCGCGGCCTCGCAGCGCAGCGCGATCTCGGTGGCGCCGGCGGCGTCGATGTCCCAGGGGTGGAAGAGGTCCAGGTCCAGGCCGGAGACCGCACCGAGTGCCAGGTCGGCCGGCTCGGGCAGGCCGGCGGCACCGTCCTCGGCGGTGAAGCGGGCGATGTCGTAGGCCGCCTGCACCGTCTGGCGCAGCGCGGCGGGCGAGAAGTCCGAGGTGCTGGCATTGCCGCGGCGCTGGCCGAGGTAGATGCTCACGCCGATGGACTTGTCGCGGTTGCGTTCGACGTTCTCGATCGCGCCCTTGCGCACCGACACCGACAGCCCGCTGCCCTCGGACACCTCCACCCCCGCGTCGCTGGCGCCGAGCTGGCGCGCCTGCTGCAGCACGTCTTCGACCAGCTCGGCGAACTGCGCGCGGCTGTAGGCGAATCCGCGCGAGGCGGGCGAATCGGAAGCGTTCATGGAGGGCGGTCGGGCTGGTGAGGAAGAGGTGAAATCCGGACGGCAGCACGGGTTGCGGCCCGGCCGGCACAGGCTCGCTCGTATGATAGCCGCCGCTTTTTCGACCGGCCGGCCGCGGACTTCCCCGCGGCGCGGCCGCCGAACCCGATGAGATCCCGCCTCCCACTCCCCCCCGAAGACGCCGACGCCCCCGACGACGGCGAGCCCTACCTGGCCCCTGGCAGGCCCAGCAAGACCCGGCGCAAGCAGGCCTCGCACGACCTGCAGGAGCTCGGCGAAGCGCTGATGGAGCTGCCCGCCACCCGGCTGGCCAAGCTCGACCTGCCCGAGTCGCTGCGCGATGCGATCGACGAGCTGCGGCGCGTGCGCTCGCACGAGGGCCGGCGCCGCCACCTGCAGTACATCGGCAAGCTGATGCGCCAGGTCGATCCCGAGCCGCTGCGCGAGGCGGTGGCCGCCCAGCGCCTGCCCTCGGCCAAGGAGACGCTGGCGCTGCACGAGGCCGAGCGCTGGCGTCTGCGCCTCGTGACCGACGACAACGCGCTGACCGTCTGGCTGCGCGAGCGGCCCGAGACCGACGCCCAGACGCTGCGCAGCCTGATCCGCGCCGCCCGCAAGGACCGCGCGGAAGCCGAGGCCGCCGCCGCAGGCAGCGAGCCACGCAAGAGCCGCGCATGGCGCGAGCTGTTCCAGCTCGTCAAGGCCGGCCTGGCCGGCAACGCCGCGGCCGCACCTTCAGATGACGACCCCGGAGACGACGCCGATGACTGAACCGACCCCGAACGCTGCCCCGACCGCCGCCGCCACCGCCCTGCCCCCGCCCGAGCCGATCCGCATCGGCCTGGTCTCGGTGAGCGACCGCGCCAGCAGCGGCGTCTACGAGGACAAGGGCCTGCCCGCGCTGCGCG
>DAOLLE010000014.1:0-16249 GCA_035331205.1 Burkholderiaceae bacterium | reverse complement strand
GCAGGAAGGCCGCGCGCTCCAGCCCGATGTCGATGAAGGCACTCTGCATGCCGGGCAGCACCCGCGCCACGCGGCCCAGGTAGACATTGCCGACCAGGCCGCGCTCGGCGGCGCGCTCGACGTGCAGCTCTTGCACCGCGCCGTTCTCGACGATGGCGACGCGGGTTTCCTGTGGCGCCCAGTTGATCAGGATGTCCTGCATCGGCGGGTGATTGGTGGTGGGCAGCATGTCTCGGTGCGAATGGTTCTGGGGCCGCAGGCCTCGGCCGGTGGGGATTCGTACTGCGGCAGGGAGCGGCGGCCCCCAACGCGTCGGACCGTCAGATCGCCCAGCCGACGCCGCGCAGCAGCTCGGCAGTCTCGTACAGCGGCAGGCCCATGATGCCCGAATAACTGCCGTGGATGGCCTGCACCCAGGCGGCCGCCTGGCTCTGGATCGCGTAGGCGCCGGCCTTGCCCATCGGCTCGCCGCTGGCGACATAGGCGTCGATCTGCGCGCTCGACAGTGGCGCAAAGCGCACCCGTGACGTGCTCAGGCGCAGCTGCATCGGCTGCCGAGCGTCGGCTGCCAGCGCCACCGCGGTCAGCACCCGGTGCTCGCGCCCGGACAGCAGCGCGAGCATGCGCTCGGCGTCGGCCGCATCCGATGGCTTGGCCAGGATGTGTCGCCCCAGCGCGACGGTGGTGTCGGCACACAACACCGGCGCGGGTGGCAGGCCCAGGCGCGCCAGACGGGTCTGGGCAGCGTCGAGCTTGGCCGCGGTGACCCGCAGCACGTAGGCAAGCGCCGATTCGCCCGAGCGCAGGGCCTCCAGCGACTCGGCGTCTTCGTGCGGCTCGGGCAGCAGCAGCTCGTGGCGCACGCCGATCTGGTCGAGCAGCTGGCGCCGACGCGGGCTTTGGGAAGCGAGGTAGATGAAGTCCAAGGCGCTGCGGGCGACGGCCCGCCTCACTCGCGGTGGTAGGGGTGGCCGACGCTGACCGACCAGGCGCGGTAGAGCGCCTCGGCCAGCATCACCCGAACGAAGGCGTGCGGCAGCGTCAGGTCCGACAGGCGCAGCGTCTCGTCGGCACTGGCGCGCAGCGCGGGATCGAGCCCGTCGGGCCCACCGACCAGCAACGCCACGTCGCGGCCGTCGCGCTGCCAGGCGAGCAGTCGCTCGGCCAGTTGGGCGGTGGTCAAGCGCGTGCCGCGCTCGTCGAGCACCACGCGGCGGCAGCCCTTGGGCAGTGCGGCTTCGAGCCGGCTGCGCTCGGCGGACATCATGGCCTCCACCGGCTTGCCCGTCGTGCGCGGCTCGGTCTTGACCGCGCGCAGCTCCAGCCGGCACTCGGCCGGAAAGCGCTTGGCGTAGTCCTCGTAGGCCGTCTCGGCCCAAGCGGGAATGCGCTGGCCCACCGCCAGCAGGCACAGCTTCATGGCCGGTGCGGGCGCGGGTCCGCCAGACGCGTCACTGCGCCGGATTCACCGGCTTGCGCTTAGCCGGCGCCGCGCGCTTGACGGCCACCGTCTTGCCGGCGGCGGCCTTGCCCGCTGCCGTCTTGCCTGCGGCCGTCTTGCGCGCCGGAGCCTTCTGGGCCGCAGGGCGGGTCGGCTGGACGATGATCTTCTGCACCGGCGCGACTTCGCCGGAGCGAGGCGACTTGCGGGCCGTGGTCTTGCCGGCAGCGGTCTTGCGGGCCACCTTCTTGGCGGCGGGCTTGGCCACGGGTTTGACCATGGGTTTGGCGCCGACCGCATCGGCAGGCGCAGCCCTCTTCGTCGCCTTGCGCGCCGGCTCCTTCGCTTCGGCGGCGCTGCCGCTGCGGCGCGCGCGCGGCTTCGGCGCCGGAGTCAGCGCTTCGCTGGAGCCCTCGTCCTCGTCGTCCACCACGGCGGTCGAGGCCTTGGGCAGGCCCTTCGGGGCGGAACTGCCCATCTTCATGCGCACCGCCTTGCCACCCCAGATCTCTTCGAGGTGGTAGTACTGGCGAATCGCCGGCTGCATGATGTGGGCGACTGCGGCGCCGCAGTCGACGATGATCCACTCGCCGTTGTCCTCGCCCTCGACACTGAGGACCTGCCCGCCGGCGGACTTGACCGCCTCGCGCACACTGGACGCCAGCGCCTTGGTCTGCCGGTTGCTTGTGCCGGAGGCGACCACCACCCGTTCGAACAGCGGGGAGAGGTGTTCGGTGTTGAAGACCGTGATGTCCTGGGCCTTCACATCTTCCAGACCATCGACGATGGCACGTTGCAGCTTGCGGATGTCCATTCAGCTCCGTCGGGCGTTGTTGGGGGGTATCGATGAAAAATCGGCCGACGGAGAGAGGTCAGCCGGACTGCGCAGGGGTGGAATGGTACAGCCCCCGGGCGGCGAGGTAGTCCGCCACCCCGGCGTCGAGCCCATCGGGCACCAGACTGGAGGGCGACGCGCCCCCCGCCAATGCCAAGCGCAGCGCCGTCGACGACACCGCCACGGGTGGCATGACGAGGTGATGCAGGCGGTGCGGCAGCGCCGCCAGCTCGGCCGATGGCTGCGGCGCCTGACCGTCGCGCGCAGCCACCGCGAGTTCGACGCGTTCGAGCAGTTCGCGCCAGCGCCGCCAGGTGGTGAGGTTGGCGTATTGGTCCTGGCCGATCAGCAGAAACCAGCGCGCCGCGGGCTCGCCGGGCCGGGTCGCATGGGCCCGGTCCTCGGCCTGCAGGCGCTCGACGGTGTCGATCGTGAAGCTCGGCCCCGCGCGGTCGAGCTCGCAGCGCTCCAGGCGAAAGCGCGGCTCATCGGCGATCGCCAGCGCGACCATCGCCGCGCGGTCCTCGGCCGGCTCGAGCTGGCGGGCCTTCTGCCAGGGCTGGCCGGCCACCACCCAGCGCAGCTCGTCGAGCCCGAGTTGCTGCAGCGCACACTCGGCCAGCCGGCGGTGGCCGACGTGCACCGGGTCGAAGCTGCCGCCGAACAGGCCGATGCGCCGCGGCGGGACCGACAGGGTCATCTCAGGCCGGGTCGAGCCAGTCGCGCACCGGCAGGAAGTCGGTGTACAGCGCCGCCTCCGGCGTGCCCGGCTCCGGCGCCCACTGGTAGCGCCACTGCACCTGCGGCGGCATGGACATCAGGATCGATTCGGTGCGCCCGCCCGACTGCAGGCCGAACAGCGTGCCGCGGTCCCAGACCAGGTTGAACTCGACGTAGCGCCCGCGCCGCAGCGCCTGGAACTCGCGCTCGCGCTCGCCGTAGGGCCGAGCGCGCCGCCGTTGGGTGATCGGCAGCCAGGCGTCCAGGAAGGCGTCGCCCACCGAGCGCAGCATCGCGAAGCTGCCGGCCGGGCCCAACTCCGAAAAATCGTCGAAGAAGATGCCACCGACGCCGCGCGCCTCGTTGCGGTGCTTCAGGAAGAAGTACTCGTCGCACCAGCGCTTGAAGCGCGGATAGAGCTCGGCGCCGTGCGGGGCCAGCGCATCGCGGCAGGTGCGGTGGAAGTGCACCGCGTCCTCGACCACGCCGTAGTAGGGCGTCAGGTCCATGCCGCCGCCGAACCAGCGCACCGTCTGGCCGGCCGCCGGGCCCTGCGTGGGCGTGGCCGCGAGCATGCGCACGTTCATGTGCGCGGTGGGCACGTAGGGGTTGCGCGGGTGGAATACCAGCGAAACGCCCAGCGCCTCGAAGGGCGCGCCGGCCAGTTCCGGGCGGTGCTGCGTCGCCGAGGGCGGCAGCGCCGGCCCGCGCACCTGCGAAAAGGCGCAGCCGCCGCGCTCGATCAGCTCGCCGTCCTCGAGCAGGCGGGTGATGCCACGGCCTTCGAGCCGGCCACCGGGCGGGCGCTCCCAGGCGTCGGTGATGAAGGCGCGGCCATCGGCCTGGCCCACCGCCTCGCAGATGCGCGCCTGCAGGCCGAGCAGCCAGTCGCGCACCTCGTTGGTGGACAGTTCGGTGCCGGGTACGGATTCGCTCATCGGGTCGTCGCCTATTTTTGAGTGGTCTTGGGTTGGGGAGAGATGGGCCTGAGCGGCCGGCCAGCACGCCGTCACAGCAGACGCACCGGACCCGCCTGCGCGTGGCGGTAGCCGCGCACACCGTTCAGGCAGGCGGCCACGCGGGCCATGTCCTGGGCCTCGTCGCCGCTGAGCTCAAGAAAGTCGCTCACCCGCACGCACCTGCGCCCATAGTCGATCGAGGCCACGCACAGCGGCACCTGGGCGCCCAGCGCGACGCGGTAGAAGCCGGACTTCCACCCGCGCACGGCCTTGCGCGTGCCTTCGGGGGCCACCGCGAGCCAGAACCAGTCACCGCGACGCCGGGCGTCCTCGATCTGTCGCACCGTGCTGCCCACCAGCCCATGCGCAGCACTGCGGTCCACCGCGATGCCACCGACCCGGCGCATGAAGGGGCCGATCAGTGGCACGCGGAACAGGCTGTCCTTGGCCCAGAAGCGCGCCGGCAGCCCGATCGCCCACTTGGTCAGCAGGCCAATCGGGAAGTCCCAGTTCGAGGTGTGCGGGTACACCGCGATCACGCCCTGGCGGCTGGGCAGGCCGTCGAACTCGATGCGCCAGCCGAACAGCCGCAGGGCGCGTTCGGCCCAGCGCGAGCCGGAAAGGGTCAGGGGAGAAGAGGGGTCATGCGCCATCGTTGCGTCCATCGGGTCGGCCCCGGCCCGAAGACTGCGGGGCCGGCGCCGCGCGCACGATACGGCGCGGCGTGACAGGCGTCACGATGCAGTGCAGCAACCGTCGCCCGCCCGAGACAGCGGCGGCCAACGACGGCGGCTGCAGGAGCGCCGGTCAGCGCTTGATCGCGCGGTGGCCGATGTCGCGGCGGAACTGCATGCCGTCGAACTGCACACCCTGCAGCACCTGGTAGGCCCGCTGCTGCGCGGTGCGCACCGAGTCGCCCAGCGCGGTCACGCAGAGCACCCGGCCGCCCGAGGTGACGGTGTTGCCGCCCGCGGGTGCGGTGCCGGCGTGGAAGACCACACAGTCCTCGCTGGCCGGCGGCAGGCCGCGGATCACGTCGCCCTTGCGCGGATCGAGCGGGTAGCCGGCGGCGGCCAGCACGACGCCCAGGGCCACGCGGCGGTCCCAGTCCAGCTGCACCTGGTCGAGCGTGCCGTCGGTGGCCGCGAGCAGCACCTCCAGCAGGTCGCTCTTCAGGCGCATCAGGATGGGCTGGGTCTCCGGATCCCCCATGCGGGTGTTGAACTCCAGCGTCTTGACCTGGCCCTTGGGATCGATCATCAGCCCGGCGTAGAGGAAGCCGGTGAAGGGGATGCCATCGCGCGCCATGCCCTCGACGGTGGGGCGGATGATCTCCTGCATCACCTTGGCGTGCACATTGGGCGTCACCACCGGCGCCGGCGAGTAGGCGCCCATGCCGCCGGTGTTCGGGCCGGTGTCGCCATCGCCCAGGCGCTTGTGGTCCTGGCTGGTGGCCAGGGCCAGGATGTTGCGCCCGTCGACCATGACGATGAAGCTGGCCTCCTCGCCGGCGAGGAACTCCTCGATCACAACCCGCGCGCCACCGGCGTTGTGCTGCACGCCCAGCTTGTTGTCGCCTTCGCTGGCGAGCATCCAGTCCACCGCCTGGTGGGCTTCGTCGAGCGTCATCGCCACGACCACGCCCTTGCCCGCGGCCAGGCCGTCGGCCTTGACCACGATGGGCGCGCCGATGCGGTCCACGTAGGCGTGCGCCGCGGCCACGTCGGTGAAGGTGTCGTAGGCCGCCGTCGGGATGCGGTGGCGCTTCATGAAGTCCTTGGCGAAGGCCTTGGAGCTCTCCAGCTGCGCCGCCGCGCGCGTCGGTCCGAAGATGCGCAGGCCGCGGTCGCGGAACACGTCCACCACCCCGGCGGACAGCGGTGCTTCCGGACCGACCACGGTCAGCCCGATCTTCTCGGCCACCGCAAAGTCGGCCAGCGCCACGGGGTCCGTGATCGCCACATTGACCATGCGCGCATCCAGCGCGGTGCCGCCATTGCCCGGCGCCACGAACAGCTTCTGCACGCGCGGGGCCTGCGCCAGCTTCCACGCCAGCGCGTGTTCGCGTCCACCCGAGCCGATCACGAGAACTCTCATCTGTCCTGCCAATTACGCTTCGTCGTTGATGTCATGCCGGGTCGCCCCTGCCGCCCTGCGGCCCGCAGCGCCTCTCTCACCGGCGCTGCCATCGTAACCGCTCGCGGCGCAGGTCGCCGGAGCGAGCCCTCCCGACCACGAGGGCCCGGCTGTCGCACTCACGCAACAATTCACACAACCCAACCAGCAACCGGCTCCCCGGTCGCTGCGCGGGTGATTCAGTCGCCCAGCACCGCGTTGTGGAAGACCTCCTGGACGTCGTCCAGGTCTTCGATCACGTCGAGCAGCTTCTGCATGCGTGCGGCGTCGTCGCCCGACAGGTCGATCGGGTTCTCGGCGCGCATCGTCACCTCGGCCAGGTCCGGCTTGAGGTTGGCGGCCTCCAGCGCGTTCTTCACCGCCTCGAAGTCGGCCGCGGCGCACAGCACCTCGATGGCGCCGTCGTCGCCGGTGATCACGTCCTCGGCACCGGCTTCCAGCGCGACGTTCATGATTGCGTCTTCCGAAGCACCGGGGGCGAACACGAACTGGCCGCAATGCTTGAACTGGAAGGCCACCGAGCCCTCGGTGCCCAGGTTGCCGCCGTACTTCGAGAAGGCATGGCGCACCTCCGCGACGGTGCGCACGCGGTTGTCGGTCATCGTGTCGACGATGATGGCCGCGCCGCCGATGCCGTAGCCCTCGTAGCGGATTTCCTCGTAGTTGATGCCTTCGAGATTGCCGCTGGCCTTGTCGACGTTGTACTTGATGCGATCGGCCGGCATGTTGGCCGCCTTGGCCTTGTCGATGGCCAGACGCAGGCGCGGGTTGGCGCTGACGTCCGCGCCACCCTGACGGGCCGCGACCGTGATCTCACGGATGATGCGGGTCCAGACCTTGCCGCGCTTCTCGTCCTGGCGGCCCTTGCGGTGCTGGATATTGGCCCATTTGGAATGTCCGGCCATGAATGCTCCTGGAGGCTGTGTGTCGGCCGCCGGCCCCACCGGGGCGGCGCCCTGGGTGGGGGCAGGCGGTCGGCCCCATCGGGCCGGCCACCGGGTTTCTTCGCTAGACTGCCATTGTACTTTTGCCCCTCCGGAGTTCCCCCGACATGGCCGACCCGATCCTGCTCGCCCGGCACGGCGACACCACCTGCGACCTGCTGCCCGCGCTGGCCAACCGCCACGGCCTGGTGACCGGCGCCACCGGCACCGGCAAGACGATCACGCTGCAAAAGCTCGCTGAGAGCTTCTCGCAGCTGGGTGTGCCCGTCTTCATGGCCGACGTGAAGGGCGACCTCACCGGCATCACGCAGACCGGCCGTGCCACCGAGAAGCTCGCCAAGGTGCTGGCCGAGCACGGCCTGGACGAGCCGGCGTGGGCCGCCTGCCCCGCCACGCTCTGGGACGTCTTCGGCGAGCAGGGCCACCCGGTGCGCGCCACCATCTCCGACATGGGCCCGCTGCTGCTCGCGCGCATGCTCGCGCTCAATGAGACCCAGCAGGGCGTGCTGACGCTGGTGTTCAAGATCGCCGACGACAACGGCCTGGCGCTGCTGGACCTGAAGGACCTGCGCGCGATGCTGCAATACGTCGGCGACAACGCCGGCGAATTCCAGACCGAGTACGGCAACATCAGCCCGGCCTCGGTGGGCGCGATCCAGCGCGGGCTGCTGCAGATCGAGGAACAGGGCGGCGACCGCTTCTTCGGCGAGCCGATGCTCAACATTGCCGACTTCATGCAGACGGTCGACGCGAACGGTCGGCAGATGGGCGTGGTCAACATCCTGGCGGCCGACCGTCTGATGAACGCGCCGCGGCTGTACGCCACCTTCTTGCTGTGGATGCTCTCGGAGCTCTTCGAGTCGCTGCCCGAGGTGGGTGACCTGGACAAGCCCAAACTGGTGTTCTTCTTCGACGAGGCCCACCTGCTTTTCAAGGACGCCCCCGCTGCGCTGGTCGAGCGCATCGAGCTGGTGGTGCGCCTGGTGCGCTCCAAGGGCGTGGGCGTGTACTTCGTCACGCAGAACCCGCTGGACATCCCCGACACCGTGCTCGGCCAGCTGGGCAACCGGGTGCAGCATGCGCTGCGCGCCTTCACGCCGCGCGACCAGAAGGCCGTCAAGGCGGCGGCCGAGACGATGCGTGCCAACCCGGACCTCGACATCGCCACGGCGATCAGCGAGCTGGGCGTCGGCGAGGCGCTGGTCAGCCTGCTCGATGCGAAGGGCCGCCCCGGCGTGACGCAGCGGGTCTACGTGCTGCCCCCGGGCAGCCAGATCGGCCCGATCACGCCCGATCAGCGCCAAGCGCTGATCGAGGGCTCGCTGGTCGCGGGCGTCTACGAGAAGGCGGTGGACCGTG
The DNA here is from genome assembly GCA_035331205.1 of Burkholderiaceae bacterium. Taxonomy (GTDB): domain Bacteria; phylum Pseudomonadota; class Gammaproteobacteria; order Burkholderiales; family Burkholderiaceae_C; genus Sphaerotilus. Next base: position 7,855 of record DAOLLE010000014.1, on the reverse strand, counting down.
AGTCGGCCTACGAAAAGCTCAAGGGCCGCGCGGGCGAAACTGCCGAGCGGGCCGACAGCCTGCGGGAGGAAGCGGGTAACTCGGCGGCCGACACGGCCCGCGAGACGGTGCGCGACGCCGCCGAGGAGGCCGGCGGCGGCGGCCTGGGCGGCGCGCTGATGGGCGGGCTCTCCGACCTGCTGTTCGGCAGCACCGGCCCGCGCGGCGGGCGCCGCGAGGGCCTGGCGCAGACGATGGCCAAGTCGGCGGTGCGCACCGTCGGTTCCGCGGTGGGCCGTGAAATCGTGCGAGGCGTGCTCGGCTCGCTGCTGGGTGGCGGCGGCCGGCGGCGGTGATCATCGTCTTCTGCCCCCGGTTCCGCAGCGCCCCCGGCAACCGCGGCCTGTGCGCCGCCTGAGCAGCCTGCCGCTCGCGCCGCCGGGGCGGCCGTTCGCGCCAGCAGATCACCGGCCGTCACAGAGCGGCTGACCGGGTCGGCGGCAGGGCCGACGATTCGCGCCATTGCCACCCCTGCGTGGCGCCCTGATGAACGCCCCGCCCCCCGCGACCCCGTTCCCGCTTCGCCACCGCGCCGACGCCTCGGCCAAGCTGCCGTCCTGACCACCGCGCCATCGTCGCACGATGCCCCTGCCGCCCGCCTCAGCCAGCCGGCCTCAGTCTGACACCTCATCCGGAGCCCCGTCGGCCATGCTGCGCCGCGCGCTGTGGACGACGCTGTTCTCGACGGTGATCGCCGCGGTCATCGCCATGCTGCGCGAGACCGACTTCTGGATCTCGATGGTCTACTCCTGCGCCATCGGCCTGATCTGCTGGCTGCTGATCGACGGCAGTCGGCTGCTGCTGGCGCACCACCTCGCCCGCAGCCACCCCGAACGCCCGGAGTTCGCTCACGGCTGGCCCGGCTGGGGACCGATGCTCGGGGTGCTGCTGGTGGGCTCACCGCTGGGCTACCTGCTCGGCTCGATGCTGGCGCGCTGGCTCACCGGCAGCGATCCGCACCCCGGCCACCAGCACAGCTCGGACGGCTATTTCGTGATGCTGCTGGTGACGCTGGGCATCGGCGCGACGCTCACGCGCATCCAGTACGCCAAGGGCCAGCTCGCCCACGCCCAGGCGCAGGCCGAGGCGCAGCGCCGCCAACTCGCCGAAACCCAGCTGAGGCTGCTGCAAAGCCAGCTCGAACCGCACATGCTGTTCAACACCCTGGCCAATCTGCGCGTGCTGATCACGCTGGACCCGCCACGTGCCCAGGCCATGCTCGATCACCTGATCGCCTTTCTGCGCGCCACGCTGAAGGCCTCGCGCCAGGCGGGCTCGCACCGCCTGGCCGAGGAGTTCGAGCGCATCGGCGACTACCTCGCGCTGATGGCCATGCGCATGGGGCCACGCCTGCACGTCGAGCTCGACCTGCCGGCCGAGCTGCGCGAGCTGCCGGTGCCGGCGCTGCTGCTTCAGCCATTGGTGGAGAACGCGATCCGCCACGGCCTGGAGCCCCGGCCACAGGGCGGGACGGTCCGGGTATCGGCGCAGCGCGAGGACACGGACCTGGTCCTGACGGTGCGCGACGACGGCGCCGGCCTTGCGGCGCCCACCACGATGGCGCCACTCCCCGCTGCCAATGGCGGCTTCGGCCTGACCCAAGTGCGCGAACGCCTGCAGACCCTTTATGGCGAACGCGCTCGCTTCGACCTCGCCATCGTCGCCCAGGGCGGCACCCTCGCCACCCTGCGCCTGCCGCTCGACCGGTGACACCGCCCCGGACCATGACCGACCGCCCCACTGCCCTGATCGCCGAGGACGAGCCGCTGCTCGCCGAACACCTGCGCCAGGAATTGGCCCGGCTGTGGCCCGAGTTGGACGTCCTCGCGATGGCCGGCGACGGCCAGACCGCCCTGAACCGCTGCCTGGCTCTGCGCCCGCAGGTGGTTTTCCTGGACATCCGCATGCCCGGCCTGAGCGGGCTCGAGGTCGCCGCCGCGTTGGCCGAGGATTGGCCGGACCCGGCCGAAGCGCCCTTTCCGCTGCTGGTCTTCGTCACCGCCTACGACCAGTACGCGCTGCAGGCCTTTGACCGCCAGGCGGCGGACTACCTCCTCAAGCCGGTCGACGGCAGCCGCCTGGCCCGATGTATCCAGCGGCTGCAGGCGCGACTGGCGGAGCACCGTGCAGCGCCACCTTCGGCCCGCGCAGCCGGCCCGGCCGGCGCGCTGGCGCAGGCGGTCGAGCAACTGCAGGCGCTGACCCGTGCGTTCGGTGCGGAAGCAGGTGCCGGCGCAGGCACGGGCGCCACCGCGGGGACAACCGGGCCCCGGCTCGAAGTCATCCAGGCCCAAGTCGGCCACACGGTGCACCTGGTGCCGGTCGACGAGGTGCTGTATTTCGAGGCCGCGGACAAATACCTGCGCGTGGTCACCGCCGAGCAGGAGCACCTGATTCGCCTGTCGATGCGCGAGCTGCTGCCACAGCTCGATCCCCAGCGCTTCTGGCAGGTGCACCGAGGCACCGTGGTGCAGGCCCGGGCGATCAGCCGGGCCATCCGCGACGAGTCGGGACGGGTCACGCTGCATCTGCGCGCGCGCCCGGAAAAACTGGCCGTGAGCCGCCTCTACGCGCAGCGCTTCAAGGGCATGTAGCCGGCCACCGTCGCAGCGCCAGCGGCCAACGACACCGGAAGAGTCAGACGCGGCGCCGATCCTGCAACGCGCGTTGCAGGTCCATCAGCTCTTCGAGCACTTCCATCGCAAAGCCGCGACGCCCGGGCCGATGGCTGATCAGCAGGTCGTCCATGTAGGAGGACAGCGCGGCGGGGCGGTCCCAGACCTTGGCCAACTTGTTGACGATGTGCGGATGGCGCTTGGCGGTGATCACCGGGCGCACCGTCACCGGCAGAGACTTCAGCCAACGCTCGCCCTCGCGCTCGAGGCGCTCGGCCGTCAACGATGGGGGGTGGGTGCTGTGAAAACCGCTCGGCGACGGATCGACGCCACGGCGTTCCCGGAACACGCCGCGTCGCTCGCCCACCACCTCCGGATGACCCACCACACCGCCGTGCAAACCGCGGGGCAGATCGTCGAGGCCGGCCACCTCTGTGCGTGCGAACGCCCGCGGCTTGGGTGAAACCGGTTTGCCTTCCATCATGACTCCTGCATTTTCCAGATTCATTTTCATTGTGCCCTGCGTTACCTCCGGTTGCACTGCCGGGGAGATGTCAGCGGCGGCGTATTTGCCGGAGATCGCCAGCGAAGCGCCCCGAACGTGCAAATTCCACGTCGAAATTTCCAGCCCTCCGCCCAGATGGGCGGTGCCCGGGCCTTGCGCCGATGTGGCTGCAGCCGCTGGCGTGGCGAGATTGTCCCCCTGCCCCTCCCGCAGCGCAGCCCGCTGCAGAGGTGTCATTGGTAACCAGCCATCCGCGCCTGCATCGGTGTGTTTTGCGGGCAGCACACTGCCTCGCATCGGCGCACGCCCGATCTCAGCGCGGTGCCTCCGAACGGCCCGATCTCCATCTGGCCGGCGCGCTTCGACCCGGCGATGCAGCCGTCGGACCTGCTCTACGCACTGCTGGTGACGCCGCTGATCGCGCTGCCACACACCGGCGCCGCCGACGGTCTGCTTGCCCTGGAGCGCCCGCGGCAGCGCCTGAACGACGCCGCCGACGCAGGGGCACGGCCCGCCGGGCTGCGCGTCGGCTTTTCGGCGGGCGTGACGGAGCTGGGGCCCGACGAGGCGCTGGAGCGTGCGATCGAACGCGCCGATCAGGCGATGTACCGCGCCAAGACCAGCGGTCGCTCGCGCTGTCTGCCGGCCTGATCAGGGCCTCACGTCCAGCCTGATGGCACCGATGGCGTCACCAAACTCGGCCGTCCAGTCCTGCCCGGCCGCCAGCCGCCAGGCATCCGTCCAGGTCCCGGTGGTGACCACATCGCCGGCCGCCAGGACCGGCGCGCCCGCGCAGGCCTGCAGGTCGAGCACGAAGTGCCGCAGCGCGTGCAGCGGGCCATCCAGCACCGCGTCGCCGCGACCGGTCTCGACCACCGCCCCGTCACGGCGCAGGGTCACCTCGCAGCGACCGAGGCCCGCGTCCAGCTCGGCCCCACTGGCCGCCAGATCCCGCACCGGGCGGCGCGCACCGATGCGCAGCGCGCCGTGCAGACCGCCGTCGGCCACCGTGTCCGACGCCTCGAAGTGCCAGCCAGGGCAGTGCGACTGCACCACCTCGAAGCCCGGCGCCAGCCATTCGACGCAGTCCCACAGCTGCTCCAGCGACGCCCGCGCCGGTGGCGTGGCGCGCAGGCCGAAGACGATCTCCGGCTCCAGCCGGGGTTGGCAGAGGCGGGCGACCGAGACCTCGCAGCGGCCCGCCGCATCCGCATCGGCCAGCCCACCGGCCCACACCGTGCCCCAGATCGGCGCCCACACTCGATAGCGGTCCCAGATCGAGCGGTTGGTGAAGCCGATCTTGAAGCCCGCCGGGCATTCTCCGCGCGCCTGGCGCAGGCGCCGCACTTCGAGCGCTGCCCGATAGGCCTCGCTCAGGTCGGCACAGCCGGCCGTGATCCGGCCGTCGGCCTGCGCCGGCCAGAGGGTGGCGCTGTCGAAGTGCTGCAGCAGGCAGTCGGGGGTCATCGCGGGTCAGCTCCGGTGAGTGGGCTCACGCCCGGCATCAGCGTCGACGCCGCGCTGCCAGCAGGTTCAGGCCCAGCCCGGCGATCACCAGCGCGCCGGCAGCCAGCTTCCACGCGGGCAGCGGCTCGCCCAGCCACCAGGCGGAGCTGCTCATGCCCACCACTGGCACCAGCAGGGCCAGCGGTGAGATGGTCGCCGCAGGGTGGCGCGCCAGCAGCCAGGCCCAGGCGGTGTAGCCGATCAGGGTGTTGCCCCAGGACTGCCAGAGCACCGCGGCCCAGACCTCTGGGCCGGCCGCCAGCAGGCTGGCGCGGATCGCCGGCCAGCCCTCCAGCAGCAGCGACAGCGCCAGCAGCGGTGCGATCGCCCAGGCGCTGGCCCAGACCACGTAGGACAGCGCGTTCACACCCTTGGCCCGGGTGGCGACGATGTTGCCCGCCGCCCAGCTCAACGCCGCGCCGAGCACCAGCACCAGACCGGAGACGCGGGTCTCGCCGCCAGTGTTCAGCGCGATCAGGCCGACGCCGCTGCCCGCCAGCAGCAGCGCCAGGCCCTGCGCGGCGCGGGGGCGCTCGCCCGCAACGCCCATCGCCAGCGCGATGGTGAAGAACACCTGGGTCTGGATCACCAGCGAGGCCAACCCCGGCGTGATGTGCCCGGTCAGCGCGATGTACAACAGCCCGAACTGGCCGGCACCGATCAGCAGGCCATAGGCGGCCAACTGCGTCCAGGGGACCTTCGGCCTCGGCAAGACGAGCATCGCCGGCAGCAGCGCGAAGGTGAAGCGCAGCGCCGCGAACAGCAGCGGCGGCAGCTTGGCCAGCGCGAGCTTGATGACGACGAAGTTGCTGCCCCAGATCGTCACGACAGCCAGGGCGAGCAGCAGATGCGTGAGCGGGAGGGGCGGGTGGTGGGGATGGGGCCGTGACACCGGCCGAAGGCTACCACCGGCCGCAGCAGCACCGCGGCGTCACGCGACCAGCGCGCGCCGGAAACTCAAGAACCGGTCTGTGGCAACCGATAGGCCCTCGATGGAGTGGATGTCGTGATGGGATGGCCGACCGGCGAGGCCTGGGACTATCGGGTCATTCTGATGACCCAGCTGACCCTGTTCGGGGTGGGCTGGGCATTGGCGCTGGCCTATTTGCAGGAGGAACGCCGCGCCATTGCGCACTGGTGCGGCTCGTCGCTGTCCTTCGCCCTGTCGTTGCCCTTCCTGCAAGGGGCCTCCCAGACGGCTGTCCCGCCCGCCTGGATGACCCACGGCCTGATGCTGACCACGCTGCTGGGCTACCTGCTGGCGGCCCGCGGCGTGGACCAGTTCGTGAACGAAAAGCCACGCCACGACCGGTTCACGCTCGGCACCGCCGCGATCGCACTGGCCCTTCTGCTGGCTTTGCCGGCCGACGGGATGTTCGACCGGCTGCGCCTGGTGACGCTCAGCCTGGCCAAGGCGCTGCTGCTGTTCGGCGGGCCGGTGCTGCTGCTGAACCAGCTGAAGGCGACGATCGGCTGGATCGGCGTTGCGGTGGCCCTGCTGCCATCGGCCGCCTACAGCTTGCAGGGCCTCGTCGTGGCGGTGTACTTCGGCTTTCTGAGCGGCCCGGTGGCCAACCTGCACGCGCAGATGCTGAACACGCCGGGCAAGGTGATCGCGGCACTGGTCGCATCCGGACTGTTCAACTTCTCCTTCCTGTTCATGCTGCTCTCGCGCCTGGTGGCACAGCTGCGCCACCACGCCACGCACGACGCACTGACCGGGGTGATGAATCGCCACGGTTTCGACGCCGTGCTGGCGCGGCATTGGCAGCGCCAGCGGCACGGGCAACGCCGCGGCCTCAGCGTCGTACTGGTCGACGTGGACCACTTCAAACGGGTCAACGACGAACATGGCCACCCAGCGGGCGATGAGGTCCTGCGGCACATCGCCGGCGTGCTGGTGACCAGCGTGCGCCCCGCCGACCTGGTGGCACGGCTGGGCGGCGAGGAGTTCGTCGTGGTGCTGACCGGCGCCTCGGCCTCACAGGCGCATGACGTGGCCGAGCGGGTGCGGTCGGCGGTACAGGCTGCCGAGCTGGATCTGAACGGCAGCCGTGTGCGTGTCACGGTCAGCGGCGGCATCGCCGAGTGTCGCGCCGAAGACCGGGACATCGCCGAGCTGCTGGCCCGGGCCGACCTGGCGCTCTACGCGGCCAAGGGCTCCGGCCGCAACCGGATGTGCATCGCCGGGGACGAGGTGCCCCCTTCGGCGGCCGCCTGACCGGCCCTCGAGGCGGCGGGCCGATTCAGCGCGCCCGACGCCTGATGATCGAACACACCGCCACCGCGCTGGCCACCACCTGGCCGTCCTGCAGCAGCTCGCCACTGACGTGGCAGACATCGCGCCCGCGGCGCAGCAGGCGGGCGCGCCCCTGCATCGGGGCGATGCGGGCCGGACGCAGGAAGCTGAGGTTCAGGCTCACGGTGGCGGGCGCCTCCCCGGCGGCCAGCGTCGAGTCGACCAGGCCAGCGGTGAGGTCATCGAGCATCGCGCCCAGCATGCCGCCCTGCACGCCGCCGGCCGGGTTGGCGAAGTCGGTGCGCGGGGCGTAGTCGACGTCCAGCTCGCCGGCCTCGCGGTCCACCCGCGCAATCGTCGCGCCCAGCAGGCAGGCCACCGGCGGCGGCGGGAGTTCACCGCGCTGCATGCGGTGCCACCAGTGCTCGGCGGACGCCGAGGGGGCGGTGGCGGCGGAAGGAGAGGCGTCGGCGGGCGTCATGGAGTGACAAATCTCATGGGTTGAGATTAAATCCTATCCGCAGCAACCGCCCTGGGCGCGTCCTGCCGGCGACATTCCGGCGCACGGAACGCGCCTCCGGATCCCGAAACCGCTCAGACCCGCGGCGCGGCGGCCAGGGCGCTGCGGATGCCCGCGGCCGCGTCGTCCAGCCAGGCGCGCAGCTGGGGGTTCCCGATCTCGTTCAGGCGCTGCACGGTGCCCACCAGGGCCAGCGCGCCGACCACCTCGTCCTCGCCGTTGAAGATCGGCACCGCCGCAGCGCCGACGCCGGGGTCCAACTCGCCCAGCGACAGCGCCATGCCCTCGGCGCGCAGCGCGGCCATGCCGCTGCGGAACTCGGCCCAGCTGCTGCCGAGCCCCAGGCCGGTGATCTCCGCCGCGTGCTCCTCGTACAGCCGCAGCAGCGCCGCGCGCGGCAAGTGCGCCGCCAGCACGCGTGGCGCGGCACC
>DAOLLE010000013.1:0-16495 GCA_035331205.1 Burkholderiaceae bacterium | reverse complement strand
GCGCTGCTCAACGGCTCGAAGATGCTCTGGCTGAACAAGTTCGACCCCCGTGCGGTGGTCGAGCGCCTGCCGCGCGCCACCGTCTTCATGGGCGTGCCCACGCTGTATGTGCGCCTGCTGCAGGAGGCCGGGCTGACGCGCGCGGCCTGCGCGAACATGCGCCTGTTCATCTCCGGCTCGGCGCCGCTGCTGATCGAGACCTTCCGCGACTGGCAGGACCGCACGGGCCACACCATCCTGGAGCGCTACGGCATGAGCGAAACGGCGATGCTGACCTCCAACCCCTGCCGCGCCAGCGACGGCGAGCGCATCGGCGGGACGGTGGGCCCGGCGCTGCCGGGCGTGGGGCTGCGCGTGGTGGACGACCAGAACGCGCCGCTGCCCACCGGCGAGATCGGCAACATCCAGGTGCGCGGGCCGAACGTCTTCGCCGGCTACTGGCGCATGCCCGAAAAGACCGCCGAGGAGTTCACCACCGACGCCCAGGGCCAGGCCTGGTTCAAGACGGGGGACGTCGGCCGCGTCGACCGGCACGGTACGCAGGACTACGTCACCATCGTCGGTCGCAGCAAGGACCTGATCATCACCGGCGGCTACAACGTCTACCCGGCCGAGATCGAGGGCTACCTCAACGACATGCCCGGCGTCGCCGAATCGGCCGTGGTGGGCGTGCCGCACCCGGACTTCGGCGAGGGCGTGATCGCCTTCATCGTGCCCAAGGCCGGCGCCACGCTGGACGCCGATGCGCTGGTCGGCGCGCTGAAGGCCAAGATCGCCAACTTCAAGGTGCCCAAGCGCGCCTTCATCGTCACCGAGCTGCCGCGCAACGCGATGGGCAAGGTGCAGAAGAACCTGCTGCGCGACGGGCAGCGGGGGCTGTTCGGCGCGCCGTCGCCCTGACGCCTCGATGATTCGAACGACCATCCCCGGAGTCGGGGGTCTGTCCACTATTTCGCTGTCGGGAGTGGCGCAAACCTCATAACCCCCTGTTCGAGTGACTGCCTTGGCGCAAGGGAACCGAGAGACTCTGGCTTGGCGCGATCGGTGCAGGAACTCCCTCACGTGGAGTTCAGGATTTTGTGCTCGATCGCCCGAGTACCAATCACCGCCAAGGAGTCAATCTTGAAAAACCGTCTGCATCAACTGGCCGCGGCCGCCGTGCTGTCGATCGCGTCACTGTCCGCCCATGCGGCCTTCGACCTGACCATCAATTACACCGGCCCGTCGCAATACCAATCCTATTTTACGGCGGCCGAGAATTTCTGGGAATCCGTCATCACCGGGTACAAGCCGACCGTGACGCTGACGGGATTCACCATCACGGCCACCATCGAGAACATCGACGGCCAATGGGGTACCCTGGGTTCCGCGGGACCGGATACCATCACATCCAAGAGTGGCACGTGGTACACCAAGACGGCGTCCATGCGCTTCGACTTGGCGGACATGGCCTATATGACCAGCTCGGGTACGTTCGGTGACGTGATTCGCCATGAGATGGGCCATACCATTGGTATCGGTACGCTTTGGGGGTATAACGGACTGTACGTCGATGGTAGTGGCCAATACACCGGCGCCAATGCCCTGGCCCAGTACAAGACCGAATTCAATCAGCCTAGCGCGACCTTTGTCCCGGTCGAATTGGGCGGCGGTCCCGGGACGGCGGGTGGCCACTGGAACGAGGTCGACAACGGTTCTGGCCTGACCGGGATCACCGACAGCCAGGGCCGCGACATGCGCAACGAGCTGATGACCGGCTGGCTGAATGCGCCGACCTTCGTCAGCAAGACCACGGTGGCCTCGCTGCAGGATCTCGGCTATACCGTCAACATGAACGCCGTGCCGGAGCCGGAAACCTATGCGTTGTTTGCGCTGGGCCTGCCGGTGCTGCTGCGCTTCGGCAAGCGTCGCAAGTCGGCGGCGGCATGATGCAGCGCTGAACCCTTTCCTGCCCGATAACCTGATGGATCGTCGTGCTGCCCTGCAAGTCGCGCTGTGCGCTGGTTTGTCCTTCGTGATCGACGCGGCGGCCCTCGCAGAAACAAAGGCCCGCGCGGCAGGTGTGCGCCTGCCCGCGGCGTCCAAGGATGTGATCCTGCGCTGGGACAGCCGGGGCGGGCTGCGGGTGGCGGGCGACATCGACCAGCCTGCGCTGCTCGTGCACGCCGACGGCTCCTTTTCCGCCAGGGGGGCAGCGCTGGGTGGTGCCCGCCGAACCGGGCAGCTCACGCGGCGGGAGCTGCGTGAGTTGCTCGACGAGGTCGTAATCCGTCAGCAGTTCGGATCGATCCGAACCGCCGACATCGACGCGGGCATCCGTCGGGTCACCGCCGCTCGGCAGGAACAGCGGGTGAGGCCGATGGATGGTGCTACCACGCACATCCAGGTCACGTTGCCGCAGCTGGTCCACAGCGTGGAATGGGCGGATCTCCACGCCGATCGGGACGCCTTTCCCGAGGTCGAACCGTTGCAGCGGCTGTTCGCCATTCAGCAGCGGCTGCTGGCGCTGGCGAAGTCGGCGCGCTGACGCGACCGCGTGGCCCCGTGGGTCCGACGTCCCCGCGGCGTCGGGGCCACGGTCGCGCTCACTCCCCCCACATCTCCCGCCGCTGGCGCTCGCGCTCGGCGCGCTCTTCGGCGAAGAGCTCCTCGAGCTGCTGGCTGCCCTGCTTGGCGATGGCCACCAGCTTCTGGCTGTCCTGGCGGTGCGGCCAGGTGCGCTCGATGATGGCCTGGTTCAGGCGCCGGAAGCGCATCGCCAGCTGCCAGGCGCGGTGCGGCTCCCAGCCCAGGGCGGTGAGCACGCTGCGGCCGCTGGCCAGGGCGGACTCGAAGGTCTCGCGCTCGATGTGCTCGACGCCGCGCTCGCGCAGCGCATAGTGGTGCTGCAGGTTGCGCGCACGCACCACCAGCGTGGCCTGCGGGAAGTGCGCCCGCACCAGGTCGACGATCGCCAGGCTCTGGTCGACGTCGTCCACCGCGACGACGATGACGCGCGCCTGCGCCGCGCCGGCGGTGCGCAGCAGGTCGAGCCGGGTGGAGTCGCCGTAGTAGGCGGTGAAGCCGAAGCGCCGCACCACGGCGACCTGGTCGGCGTCGTGCTCCAGGATGGTGGCCTTCAGGCCGTTGGCGTAGAGCAGCCGGCCGATGATCTGGCCGTAGCGGCCGAAGCCGCAGAGGATCACCGGCGCGTCCTGCGGTTCGGCCAGGTGGTGCTCGGGCGCGACCTCGCCGCGCCGAGCGGCGGCCAGGCGCGGCGCCACCCAGCGGTCCAGCGCGACCAGCAGCAGCGGCGTCACCAGCATCGACAGCGCCACGCTGCCGGTCAGCAGCGAGCCGACCGCGTCGCGGAAGATGCGTGCGTCCGCCGCCTGCTGGAAGACCACGAAGGCGAACTCGCCGCCCTGCGCCAGCAGCAGCACCCAGACCGGCCGATCGGCCACCGGCAGGTCCAGCCGCCGCGCGAGGCCGGCCAGCAGCAGCGCCTTGAGGGCGAGGAAGCCGAGCACGATGCCGGCGACGATCCCCGGGTGTTGGCGCAGCGCGGCGAAGTCGATGCTCATGCCCACGGCCATGAAGAACAGGCCGAGCAGGAGGCCCTTGAAGGGCTCGACGTCGGTTTCCAGCTCGCGCTTGTACTCGCTCTCGGCCAGCAGCACGCCGCCGAGGAAGGCGCCCAGCGCCATCGACAGGCCCACGGCCTCCATCAGCACCGCGATGCCGGCCACCAGCCCGAGCGCGGCGGCGGTGAAGACCTCGGGGGTGCGGCTGGCGGCGACCCAGCGCAGGCCGTGGCGCAGCAGCAGGCGCCCGACCACGATGATCGCGCTGATCATCGCCAGCGCCTGCGCGGCGTCGAGCCAGGGGTTGCCGGAGGCCTCGCCCTTGCGGCCCAGCAGCGGCAGCAGCGCCAGGATGGGGATCGCCGCAATGTCCTGGAACAGCAGGATCGCGAAGCCGGTCTGGCCGCTGCGGGTGGGCAGCAGGTTGCGCTCGCCCATCACCTGCAGCGCCACCGCGGTGGACGACAGCGCCAGCCCGAGTGCGGCCACCACCGCCCAGCGCCAGGGCACGCCCAGCAGCCAGGCCGCGGCGCCCACCAGTGCGGCGCATCCCAGCAGCTGCAGGCCGCCAGCGCCGAAGATCGGCCGGCGCAGCGCCCAGAGCCGGCGCGGTTCCAGCTCCAGGCCGACCAGGAAAAGCATCAGCACGACGCCGAACTCGGCAAATTGCAGCGTGGTGTCGGGGTCGTGCACCAGGTGCAGGCCAAAGGGGCCGATGGCGATGCCGGCGCCCAGGTAGCCGATGATCGCGCCCAGCCCGAGCGCGCGCGCCAGTGGCACCGCGATCACCGCCGCGGCCATGAAGATCAGGCTGTGCGTGAGCCAGTGGGCGGTCATCGGTGCACCTCCGGCGGGGCGGCCGCGGCGTCAGCGCAGTCGTCGGGTCGGTCGGCATCCGGCGGTTCGCAGGCATCGCAGCGGGCCAGATCGGCCAGTTCCGGCCAGTCCGGGTAGCTGGTCAGCCGCTCGGTCACGGTGTGGACGTGGGCATCGAGCGTGGCATCGTCGATGCGCAGGGCGTCGTGCAGCACCAGCGGCGGCAGGAAGCGCAGGCCGCACATCGCGGCGGTCTGCTCGTAGGGTGGCAGGAAGGCGTCGATGAAGCGCCGGTTGTAGCCGCTGGGGTGGAAGGCTGCCTCGCTGCCGCCGGTGGACAGCAGCAGCCAGAGGTCCTTGCCGGTCAGCGCTCGGCCGTGGCGGCCGTAGGCCCAGCCGTAGCGCAGCACCTCGTCGAGCCAGAGCTTCATCAGCGCCGGCATGCTGTACCACTGCAGCGGGTGCTGCCAGACGATCAGGTCGGCGCGTTTGAGCGCGGCCTGTTCGGCTTCGACGTCGATGGCGAAGTCGGGATACAGCGCGTAGAGGTCGCGCAGCTCGAGGCGCGCGCCGGCAAGCCGGCGGGCCGCGTCGAGCAGGCGGCGATTGACGCGCGAGCGGCGCAGGTCGGGGTGGGCCACCAGCAGCAGCACCCGGGCCCCGGAAGAAGGCAGGGGGGTCATGGGCCCGAGTGTCGCAGGCAGGCTGGCCGGCCTGCGGCCCGAAGGCCATCGCCGCCTGCGGGCATATTCGCTTACACCAAAACCGGGCAGCGCGTTTTCCTACCTTTGGGGGGGGCGCATCCAGCCGGCGGCCTCGTACGATCGTTGCTTATAGGTTGCGTGTAGAAATACCGCCTGCGGTTGGGCACAGGGCGGAGAAGTCCATGAAGGTCTTGTTGATCGACGACCACCCGCTGATCCTGGCGGCCATTCGCTACGTGATCCGCGACCTCGGACAAGAGGTGGTGGTCAATGGTGTCGAGTCCGGTGCCGCGGCCCGGACGCTGCTGCAGCGCGACCCCCACTACGACCTGGTGCTGCTCGACCTCCAGCTGGGGGACATCCCCGGCTTCGACCTGCTGGCCTACCTGCGTGCCGAGCACCCCGCCATCCCGGTGGTGGTGATCTCGGGTTCGGAGCGCGCCAGTGACGTGATCCGTGCCATCGACGGCGGCGCGATGGGCTTCGTGCCCAAGCGGGCCAGCACCGAGCTGCTCTTCGATGCGCTGCACCTCGTGCTCGCAGGGGGCATCTACGTGCCGCCGATGGCGCACCTGCCCAGCGATGGTGCTGCGCTGCCGGTGGCCGAGACGGGCCCGCTGTCGCCGGAGTCGCGCTCGGCGGTGGTCGAATTCGATCTGGACGGCCGCACCCCGCCGCCTCAGCGTGCGCCGGCGCCGTCGCCGACGGTGCCGCTGGCGGTCGAGGGCCTGGGCCTGACATCGCGGCAGTGCGAGGTGCTCAAGCTGCTGCTGCAGGGCAAGGCGAACAAGGTGATCGCGCGCGAGCTGAACCTGTCGGTCGAGACGGTGAAGGACCATGTCGCCGCGGTGCTGCGCAGCCTGGGCGTGAACTCGCGCACCCAGGCGGTGCTGGCGGTCAGCCAGATGCAGGAGGGCGGGCGCCAGGCGCTGCGCCCGGTGCGGGGTTGAGGCGCGTGGCCGAGGCCCGCCGCTGAGGCACCCCGGCGTGGACGATGCCAGCCCAGCGCCCCCTGCCCGGCGCGCCGATGGTCCCGATCCCGACCTGATTGCCAGCCTCTACGCGCGCACACCCGCCGCACTGCTGGGCCACGCGGCGGGCGCGCTGGCGCTGCTGCTGCTGTTCTGGACCTGGGCACCGCCCGCCAGGCTGCTGGGCTGGCTGATCGCCTTCTCGGCGGCCTGGGGCCTGCGCATGGCGGTGGCGCAGCGCTACCGGCGCGCGCAGCCAGCCCGGGATGCGCAGCGGCACTGGCGCTACTGGCAGGCGGCGTGGAACGGCAGCAGCCTGGCCTGCGGCGGGGTCTGGGCGCTCGCGGTGGCGATCTTCTACCAGGCCGGGCAGGGCTTTCACGACACCGCGCTGATCCTGCTGGCCTACAGCTACTGCATCGGATCGCCTGCGACCAGCTACCGCGTGTTCGTCACCTACACGCTGATGTGCTTTGCGCCGATGGTCGCGCACGTGGCCGCCGAGGGCCTGCCGCACAGCCTGCCGATGGCCGGGCTGATCGCCGGGGGCTTCCTGGTCACGCTGGTGATCGGGCGGCAGTACCGCCGTGCCTTCGACAGTCTGCTGGCGCTGAAGATCGGCAACGAGCAGCTGGCGGCCCAGCTGGCGGACGAAAAGGCCGCTGCCGAGGCCGCGCGCAGCCAGGCCGAGGAGGCCAACCGCGCCAAGACGCGCTTTCTTGCGGCGGCGAGCCACGACCTGCGCCAGCCGCTGCACGCGCTGGCGCTGTTCGCCGAGACGCTGCGCCAGCGCGCCCAGGAGGACGACACCGCGCAGCTGGCCGGCAGCATCGCCGAGTCGGTGGCGCTGCTGGAGACCCTGTTCGGCGAGCTGCTCGACCTGAGCCGGCTGGATGCCGGCGGCGTCGAGCCACATGCGCGCCACTTCCCGATGCGCGAGCTCTACGATCGGCTGCGCCCGCACGTCGAGCCCCAGGCCTTCGACAAGGGGCTGGCGCTGCGCTTTCGCGGCGCCGAGCGCTGGGTGCACGCCGACCCGCTGCTGGTCGAGCGGGTGCTGCGCAACCTGGTGGCCAACGCGGTGCGTTACACCGAGGACGGCGGCGTGCTGGTGGGCTGCCGGCCGCAGGGCGCGACGCTGCGCCTGGAGGTCTGGGACAGTGGCGTGGGCATTCCGGCCGACGCGCTGCCGCACATCTTCGACGAGTTCTACCAGGTCGGCCCGGCGCGCTCGATGGCCGGGGCGCCCAGCGGCGGCAGCGGGCTGGGCCTGGCGATCGCGCAGCGGCTGGCGCGACTGGTGGGCTCGGGGCTGCAGGTGGCCTCGGTGCCCGGGCGCGGCTCGGTGTTCCGGCTCGAGCTGCCTGCCGGGCGGCCGCAGCCGCCGGTTGAGCCCGCCACGACGGTGGGCAGTGGCTGGCCCGTGCTGACGCTGGCCGGCCGGCAGGTGATGGTGGTCGAGGACGATGCCGCCGCGCGCCGTGCGCTGGTCGGGCTGCTGCGCAGCTGGCTGGCCGAGGTGAGCGAGCTGGCCTCGCTGGTCGAGGTGCAGGCCTGGCTGGCGCGCGCGTCAGCGCGGCCCGAGCTGCTGATCGTCGACCAGCACCTGGCCGACGGGCAGGGCGGCGCCGAGGTGATCGAGCTGCTGCGCCGGCGCTTCGGGGCGGAGCTGCCGGTGGTCATGCTGACCGGGCGCATCGACGCGCAGGACGAGGCGATGGCCCAGGCGCTGCGCTGCCACCTGCTGTACAAGCCGGTGGCGCCGAATCGCCTGCGTGCGCTGATCGGCTTCAAGCTGGCCGACCGCCGACTACAATCCTCGACCCAGTGAAAGGGACCTGTGATGGGCATGGACGATCGCGACGGCAAGATTTGGATGGATGGTCGGATGGTGGACTGGCGTGACGCCAAGATCCATGTCCTGACCCACACGCTGCACTACGGCTGCGGCGCCTTCGAGGGCGTGCGCGCCTACAACACGGTGAACGGCACGGCGATCTTCCGCCTGCGCGAGCACACCGAGCGCCTGTTCAACAGCGCCAAGATCCTGCGCATGAAGATCCCCTACGGCTTCGACGAGGTCGTCGAGGCGCAAAAGGCGGTGGTGCGCGAGAACAACCTGGAGAGCTGCTACCTGCGCCCGCTGGTGTGGATCGGCTCCGAGAAGCTGGGCGTCAGCCCGAAGGGCAACACCATCCACGTGATGGTCGCGGCCTGGCCCTGGGGCGCCTACCTCGGCGAGGAAGGCCTCAAGCGCGGCATCCGCGTCAAGACCTCCAGCTACACCCGCCACCACGTCAACATCACGATGACGCAGGCCAAGGCGGTGAGCAACTACAGCAACTCGATCCTGGCCAACATGGAGGCCACCGACGACGGCTACGACGAGGCGCTGCTGCTCGATTCGGCCGGCTTCGTCTCCGAAGGCGCGGGCGAGAACATCTTCGTCATCAAGAACGGCGTGATCTACACCCCGGACCTGTCCGCCGGTGCGCTCAACGGCATCACCCGCAACACGATCTTCCACATCGCCAAGGACCTGGGCCTGGAGGTGGTGCAAAAGCGCATCACCCGCGACGAGGTCTACATCTGCGACGAGGCCTTCTTCACCGGCACCGCCGCCGAAGTCACGCCGATCCGCGAGCTCGACCGCATCGAGCTGGGCAGCGGCTCGCGCGGGCCGATCACCGAGAAGATCCAGGCGGCCTTCTTCGACATCGTCAACGGCCGCAATGCCCAGTACGCCGAGTGGCTGAGCAAGGTCTGACCGCCAGGCCCGGCCCCGGTCGCGTCAACGCAGAGAAAACACGGATCGCACCATGAGTGACAAGAAGGCTGTCGTGGAAGTGCTCGCCAAGGACCTGCAGGGCCCGGGCGTGGTGTTCTGCCCCAACCCGAAGCAGGCGCTGTGGAGCGCGCACCCGCGCGTGTACATCGACGTGGCCGGCCACGGTGAGGGCACTTGCCCCTACTGCGGCACGGTCTACCGGCTCAAGGCCGGTGAGAAGGTCTCCGGTCACCACTGACTGCGATGTTCCGCACGCTGATCATCGCCCCGACGTCGCTGCGCGAGGCGGTGATGACCCAGCCGCTGATTGCGCTGCTGGCCCGCCGGGGCGAGGTGCTGGCCGTTGCAGCCACCCCCGCGGTGGCGCCGGTGTACCGGGCCATGGGCCGCACGATCGCGCAGGTCTACGAGCTGCCCTTCGGTTCGGGCCGGCTCGACTGGGGCTTGCGCCGCAGCATCGGCGCGGGCTGGCGGCGCCGCTACGACGTGGCCTATGTGCTGGCCGAGCGCTGGTTCGACGCGCTGCTGCCCTGGTTCGCCGGGGTGCCGCGGCGCGTGGGCTGGGCCGGTGGCCCGCTGCGCAGCCGGTTGCTGAATGCGGCGCTGCCGGAGACGGCCGACACGCCGGCCTCCGGCGTCGCCCGCTTCCTGGCCTTGGCCGGTGACGACGAGGCGCAGCCGCAGCCCCCCGAGTTGGCGCTGGTGCCCGAGCGGGTCATCGCGCTGTGTCAGTCGCACGGTCTGCAGCCCGGCGGCTACTGGGCCATCGCACCCGGGGCCGACGAGGCGCCGGCGCGCTGCTGGCCGCCGTCGCGCTACGTCGAACTGATCCGCCAGCTGCACGACCGCAGTGGCCTGCCCGCGGTGCTGATCGGCAGCGGCAAGGACGTCGCGCTGGCGCAGCACATCGTCGCGCACGCGGCGCCGGCGCCGAGCCTGTCGCTGGCGGGCCTGCTGACCACCGACGCTGCGGCGGCGTTGATCGGCGGGGCGGCCGGGCTGATCGGCAACGACAACGGCTGGATGCAGCTGGGCGCGGCGCTTGGCGTTCCGCAGGCGGCGGTATTCGGCCCCACCTCGAGCGACGAGGTGCAGCCGCTGGGCGCCCATGTGCGCACGCTGCGCCTGGCGCCGTCGGCTGCACTGGGCTGTGCGCCCTGTCGCGAGCGGGCCTGCCGCGAAGGCCACCAGCGCTGCCTGGCGGACCTCGGCGCGCTGCAGGTGATCGATGCCCTGCAGGCGGCCTACCCGCAGGGCGGTGCGATGGCGATGGACGGCGCGACCACGGGCAGCCTGCGCGTGGCGGCTGCCGCCGGCGATGCGGCCGCTGCGCACAGCGCCGCAGCGGCCTGAACCGGCAGTTTCTGACACGGTGGGGCTGGGCGGGGCCGGCGACCCCGCCTGCGCCCGGGCCGCCGCGGGCGGCCCCGTAGAATCCCGCCCCATCATGCCCGTGACCCTTTCCGACGCCGCCCCGACCGAATTCGTCCTCACGCTGTCCTGCCCCGATGCCAAGGGCATCGTGCACGCGGTGTCCGGCCTGCTCTACCAGGCCGGTTGCAACATCCTGGACTCGCAGCAGTTCGGTGACGTGCGTGGCGAAGACGCCACCGGCCTGTTCTTCATGCGGGTGCACTTCGAGGCGCCCCAGCACCTGGCCGACGCCGGCATGCTGAACAACCTCTTCGGCCACGTGCGCAGCCAGTTCGGCCTGCGCTGCCGCTTCCACAGCCTCGCGCGCCGCCCGCGCCTGCTGCTGATGGTCAGCAAGCACGGCCACTGCCTGAACGACCTGCTGTTTCGCTGGAAGAGTGGCCAGCTGGCGGTGGACATCCCGGCCATCGTCTCCAACCACCCGGACTTCGCCGAACTGGCCGCCAGCTACGGCATCCCCTTCCACCACCTGCCGCTGCACCGCGACAGCACCGGCAGCAGCGCCGAGGCCAAGCGCGCGCAAGAGCGCCAGGTCGAGGCGATCTGCGAGCGCGAGGAAATCGACCTCGTCGTGCTGGCGCGCTACATGCAGATCCTCAGCGCCGAATTCTGCGAGTTCCTGGCCGGCCGGGCGATCAACATCCACCACAGCTTCCTGCCCAGCTTCAAGGGCGCGCGCCCCTACTACCAGGCGCACGAGCGGGGCGTGAAGCTGATCGGGGCGACGGCGCACTACGTCACCGCCGACCTCGACGAAGGCCCGATCATCGAGCAGGACGTCGACCGCGTCGACCACACCCTGTCGCCCGAGGACTTCACCGCGGTGGGCCGCGACGTCGAGTGCGTCGTGCTGGCCCGCGCGGTGCGCTGGCACGTCGAGCACCGCGTGCTGCTCAACGGCCGCAAGACCGTCGTATTCCGGTAACCCCCCGATGGCCCAGCCCAAGCCGCCGCTGCGGGCCCTGCTGCTCGCCACCCCGGACGACACCGAGGCGCAGTTCTACGAATCGCTGCAGCACGGCGACGTCGAGCGGATGATGGCGGTGTGGAGCGACGAGGAGGATGTCGCCTGCATCCACCCGCAGGGCGCCCGGCTGGTGGGCGTGCACGCGATCCGCGCCAGCTTCGACGAGGCCTTCGCCAACGGCGGCATCGACGTGCGGCCGGCGCAGGTGCGGCGCAGCGTGATCGGCAGCTGCGCGGTGCACCAGGTGATCGAGGAGGTGCGCGTGGCGACGCCCGAGGGCCCGCAGACCGGCTACCTCGTGGCGACCAACGTCTACGTGAAGACGCCGCAGGGCTGGCGCATGCTGCTGCACCACGCCAGCGCCGGCGGCGCGCGCGAGCTGCAGGAGCCCGGCGATTTCCCTTCCACGCTGCACTGACGCTGCCCAGGTCGCTGTTGCATGGCTGTGGCCGTGCTGGCGGTCCGGTCGGCCATGACCCCAACGTCGCCGCGTTGGCTGCCCGGCGGGCATGCGCAGACGATCTGGGCCGCCAAGCTCTCGCGCAGCCACCTGGGGCCGCCGCCTCGCTACCGCCGCGAGCGCTGGACCACGCCGGACGGCGACTTCGTCGATGCGGACTGGCTGGCCGATCCGGTCGGCTCGGCGAGCGGGGCTGCGACAGCCGGCACCGAGCGGCCGCTGCTGGCGCTTTTCCACGGCCTGGAGGGCAGCTCGCGCAGCCACTATGCGCTGGCCTTTGCGGACTGGGCGCGCCGCCACGGCTGGGCCTACGCGGTGCCGCACTTTCGCGGCTGCTCGGGCGAGCTGAATCGGGCGCCGCGCGCCTACCACTCGGGCGACCACGTCGAGGTCGGCTGGATGCTCGCGCAGCTGCGCGCGCGCCACCACGGGCCGATCGCCGCGGTGGGCGTGTCGCTGGGCGGCAATGCGCTGCTGCGCTGGGCGCAGGAGGCGGGTGACGCGGCCGGGCGCAGCGTGCAGGCGGTGGCGGCGCTGTGCTCGCCGATCGACCTGATGGCCAGCGGGCGCTGCATCGGCGAGGGCCTGAACCGCTGGATCTACACGCCGATGTTCCTGCGCACGATGAAGCCCAAGGCGCTGGCCAAGCTGGCCCAGCACCCGGGCCTGTTCGACGCCGATCGGCTGCGCGCGGCGCGCACGATCGAGGCCTTCGACGACGCCTTCACCGCGCCGCTGCACGGCTTTCGCGGCGTGCAGGACTACTGGCGGCGGGCCTCGGCGCTGCCGCAGCTGCACCGCCTGCGCCTGCCCACGCTGCTGCTCAACACCGGCAACGACCCCTTCGTGCCCGCAGCCAGCCTGCCCGACCCGGCGGCGTCCGACGAGAGGCTGACCATCTGGCGGCCGGCATCGGGCGGGCATGTCGGCTTTCCGGGTGGCCCCTTTCCCGCGCAGGTGCTCGGCCTGCCGCAGGCGGTCATGGGCTGGATGACCTCCCGGATGGCGCTGCCGATGTCGGGCGGCCCGGCCGCGTCGCCGCGTTGAGGCAAGATCCGGCCATGGACGACATCGTCATCGCTGCACTGAAGAAATGGCCCCACGTGCCGGCCGTCTGCGGCTGGTTGGGCCTGGACGCGCGGGGCGACTGGTACCTGCGCGATGCCGCGGCGCAGGCGGCGGGCCCGTTCGCCCCGGGCATTGCGCAGGCCAAGGGCAGCCGCATCGAGCACGTGCAGCTGCGCGCCTTCATCGAGCGCAACTACGAGTGCGATTCCGCCAGTGGCGCCTGGTACTTCCAGAACGGGCCGCAGCGCGTCTTCGTCGAGCTGGAGCTGGCGCCCTGGGTCCTCGGCCTGCAGCGTCAGGCCGGGGGCATCGTGGTGACCACGCACACCGGCCGCGACTTCGGCGCAGCGCGCGAGGTGCTGCTCGACGAGGCCGGGCGGCTCTACCTGGCCAGCGAGGTCGGGCTGGGGCTGGTGCGCTCGACCGACATGGCGGTCGCCGCCGATGCGGTGGAGGCCGGTGACTGGCGGCTCGTGGCCGTCGAGGCGGCCGAGTTGCCGGCGCGCTACGGTTTTTGCCTCAGCCCGCTGGTGGCGCTTGCGAAACAGCCCGGCTGAAACGAAACAAGCCGACCCGGAGGTCGGCTTGTGGCGGGGTCAGCGTGGCAAGGCGCGAGGCGCCTGCTCTTTGCCGATCACTTGGCGGCTTCGGGCGCCTTCGGCTCTTCGAACTTCGCGCCACCGGCGTTGGCCATGTAGACCACCGCACGGCCGATCTCGTAGTCCGAGAAGTCACCGCCGCCCTGCGGGGCCATCTGGTTCTTGCCCTTGAGTGCCGAGTTCAGCAGCGCGGCATAGCCGGCGCCGATGCGCGGGCCCCAGGCGCCGGCATCGCCGAACTTCGGGGCGCCCAGCATGCCGGCGCTGTGGCAGGCGGTGCACTGGGCCTTGAAGACTTCCTCGCCGGTCTTGGCGGGGCCACCCTCGAGCTTGATCGTCACGGCCGCGACCGGGCGGATGCGGGCATTGGCCGCCTCGGACTCGGCACCGCTGGCCTTGCCGGCCACGGACGGACCCTTGCCCAGCATCACGGCGGCGACCACGGCCAGCGCCACGCTGCCCGCGACGACGAGAAAGACCTGCTTGGACGACAGACCGACAGGCGCGTTTTGAGAATCGGATCGAGCTTGGCTCATGGGTTCCTCTGGCTGGGAGAGCGGCGCGTGCATCGTGCGCAAAACCCATCAATTATATGGCCTGGGGTTTTTCTGCGGCTGTTGCTTGCGCGCAGCGTCCGAGCCCCTGCTAGAATCCCAATTTCCGCGCCCGTAGCTCAGTGGATAGAGTATTGGCCTCCGAAGCCAAGGGTCGCTGGTTCGATCCCAGCCGGGCGCGCCACCTGCCGTACGATCCCGATGAACGCCCACCCTGCGTCTGCAGCGTGGGCGTCGTTGTTTCTGCGGCTCGGCATCGCTTGTGTGATGTAAATCACAGTCTTGCGCCTGACTTGGGGGCGCACTACCCTGAGGGCAGCGTGCCGTCCGGCACGTCCGACCACAGGAGTGCATCACATGGGATTGTTCAGCTTCATCAAGGACGCGGGCGAAAAGCTGTTCGGCTCGGCCAAGCCGGAGGAGGCCGCGCAGCAGGCCCAGGCTGCGCCGGATGACGCGGATCTGCAGGCGCGCGCCGCCGAGGCGAACCGGCTGGCCGGCGAGGCGATTGCCCAGTACATCGTCACCCAGGGGCTGGCCGTCGAGAACCTCGCCGTGGCCTTCGATGGCGGCCCCTGCGAGGCGACGGTCAGCGGCAACGCCCCCGACCAGGCCACCAAAGAAAAGGTGCTGCTCTGCGCCGGCAACGTGCAGGGCGTCAAGGGCGTGCACGACCAGATGACGGTGACCGAGGCGGTCGAGGAGTCGCGCTGGCACGACGTGGTGCGCGGTGACACGCTGTCGGGCATTGCCAAGACCTACTACGGCAACGCCAACCTCTACCCGAAGATCTTCGAGGCCAACAAGCCGATGCTCAGCCACCCCGACAAGATCTACGTCGGCCAGAAGCTGCGCATTCCGCCGGTCTGAGCGTTCAAGGCTGTGCTGGGGCCGGCGCGATGAAGCGCCGGTGGATCGGGCCGGTCAGCACCAGCACGATCACATAGCGCACGATGTGAAAGGCCGTCACCAGCGGCACGCCGAGCTCCAGCACCTTGGCGGTGATGCACATCTCGGCGATGCCGCCCGGTGAATTGCCCAGCAGCACCGACGCCGGGTTGAGCCCGGCGGCCTGCGCCATCGCCCAGGCGAAGGCCGCCGAAGCCAGGATCATCCCCAGCGTGCCCAGCGCCACCGCGCCCAGCCAGCGCGGCGCGGTGTGCAGGAACTGCGGCGTGAAGCGCGTGCCGAGCGACACGCCGATCACCAGCTGCGCCGCCTGGCTCAGGCCGAAGGGCAGGGCACTCAGACTGTGGCCGCTGGCGGTGAGCGCCAGGGCTGCGGCCAGCGAGCCCAGCACCCAGGGGTTGGGCTGGCGCAGCCAGAGCATCAGGCCGCTGCCGGCGGCGGTGGCCAGCGCCAGCAGCGCCAGGCCCAGCGGCTGCACGCCGACGCTGGTGGCCGCCGCCGCATCGCTGCCATGGACCTGGGCGAACTGGTAGGTGAAGGGAATCGTCACCACCACCAGCAGCACGCGCAGCGAGTGTGCCGCCGCCACCAGGTCCACCCGCGCGCCCAGGCGCTCGGCGAAGGCCGCCATCTCCGAGGCGCCACCGATCACCGAGGCGAAGTAGGCGGTGCCGGCGTCCACCGCCGCGCCGGGTGCGCGCGCCATCGACCAGCGCAGCCAGCGGTAGAAGAGGTGGCCCAGGCCGAGGGCCCAGAGCGCGCCCAGCAGCGTCCAGGGGGCGAGGCGGGCGACCTGCGCGGCGACCTCGGGCGTGAAGTACAGACCCAGCACCGTGCCGATCACCCACTGCCCGCCATTGCGCAGCCGGCGCGAGGCAGTCAGCGGCAGGCCGACGATCGACAGCGCCGCGCTGACCAGCAGCGGGCCGAGCATCCAGGGCAGCGGCGAGCGCAGCCGCATGAAGAGCCAGCCGGCGGCGGCGGCGATGGCCAGCGTCAGGAGCAGTCGAAGGGGCCGGGGCAGGGTGGACACGGGAGGGTCGAAGTTGGGCGGTGCCGCCGGGGTGGCCGGCGGCGGGCTGCGGGGCGGGCGGCATGTTACGGGCGCCGGCAGTCCCTGCCTGGCTCAGGCGACGCCTGGAGCGCGGCGGTGACTGGGCTCGTCCCGCCGCAGGTCGCGGAAGGGGCCGAAGAGCCATTGCCGCTGGGCCACGATCAGCGTGAAGGGGCGCTTCTGCTCATCGGGCAGGCGCTGGTCGGCCAAGTGCTGGCGGGCAAAGTCTTGGGCGATGCGCGCCAGGCGCTCGTTGAACACCGGCGCCAGGCTGTGATTGATCTCGCCGTGCACCAGCATGAGCTGTTCGCCCTCGCCGTCGAACCCGCCGCTGAAGTAGTCCGGCACCACGCTGCCGCGGAAGAAGTCCATCACCGGGCCCTGCGGCCGCCAGCGGAAGGTCTTCACCACCTTGAGCCGGTAGCGGTTGTGCGGCTTGAGCTCGATGACGCCGAGCCGGTCGAGCTGGGTGAAGCAGCGCACCAGCTCCGCCTCGTCGTAGGCGTAGCAGGCCAGGATCTGCTCGAAGGTCCACTGGCTCAGGCAGCAGATGGCGGCCAGCAGCAGCTTGCGGTCGGCCACCACGGCCCGCTCCTGCTCCAGCGTCA
>DAOLLE010000012.1:0-16631 GCA_035331205.1 Burkholderiaceae bacterium | reverse complement strand
CGCCGCGCGCTGGGTCGGGCAGCGGCGTGGCGATCGCGCCCAAGCTGGCGCTGACCAATTCGCACGTGGTCAATTCATGCAAGACGATCGAGGTGATCGCTGCCGGCCAGCGCCTGCCGGCGACGCTGCGCAAGCGCGATGCGGTCAACGATCTCGCGCTGCTCGATGTGGCCGGCCTGCCGGCACTGCCCTACCCCGCCTGGCGGCGTCAGGCCGCGGTGGGCGAGGCCGTCATGGCCGCCGGATTTCCGCTCAGCGGCCTGCTCAGCAGCGACCTGATCGTGACCGACGGCATCGTCAATTCACTTGCCGGACTGGGCAACAGCACCTCGCACCTGCAGATCTCGGCCCCGATCCAGCCCGGCAACAGCGGCGGCCCGGTGATCGACCGCGGCGGCAATGTGGTCGGTGTGGTGGTGTCGAAGCTGAACGCGGCGGCCTCGATGGTGCTGACGGGTGATCTGCCGCAAAACGTCAACTTCGCGATCAAGCCGGAGATCGTCGGGCTCTTCCTGCAGTCCGAGGCTCTGCCGCTGCGCCAGGCCGCCACGAGCGGCAACCTGGACACGCAGCAGATCGCTGCCAAGGCGCGCGAGTTCACCGTCAAGGTGGAATGCAAGATGTGAACACGCCGTCCATCGGACTCGGTTCCGACTGCCTTGTCTAAGGTGGGGCCGGCTCGCCTGAGGGCCGGAAACAGGGGCTGAAAACAGGCTTCACGCCGGTCTCGGTCCAGTGCCGCTTGGGCGCCGCTGTGCCAGAATTCCGGGATCCAAGGTGCTCTGCCAACGCGCCTCATGCCACGCCGGACGATGCCGCACCTCACCGCTTCACCGCACCTTGCGCAGCGATCGCGCGCCCGACCGACGGGCGCAGGGCCGCGCCTTGTCTCCCGGGCCCTGCGCGCGCTGCCGCCGGCCTTGGCGGGGCTGGTGATCCTGTCGGCCCATGCTGGCGGTCCCGAGCCTTTGGACTATGCCCGCGCCCTCGGTCTGGGGCGGGACAGCGCGGGCGGTGTGCGCAGCGCGGAACTCGATCGCGACGCCCGACAGTTGCAGGCCCGAGCCCTGGACGGGTTGGGCGGCCCGACCGTGTCGGCCACCGGGTTCTACGGTCGTGTGCGCACCGCCATCAACCTCGACCTGACGCAGGTGGCGCAGGCCGTCAATCCGCTGGTGGGCGTGGTGGACCAGGTGGCACCGGCCCTGAATGTCCAGCCGGTGCCGTCGACGTTCACCACGTACCGCACGGTGACGATGGCCAGCTACGGCCTCAGCACCGTCTGGCCGATGTACACCGGCGGGCGGTTCACTGCCCTCCAACGGCTGGCCGACGCGCGCGCTCAGGAGGCGGTGGCCGATGTCCAGGAGGCGCAGGACCGCAGCGCTTCGCTCACCGCCCAGCGCTACTTCTCGGTCCAGTTGGCGCGCCAGGCGCTCCAGGTGCGCAGCGCCGCGTTGTCCGGAATCACCGAACACCGGCGCATGGCCCTGCGGCTCGAAGCGGCGGGGCTGATCGCCCAGGTTGAACGCCTCAAGGCCGATGTGGCGCTGGACTCGGCGCGGCGCGACGAGGCACGGGCCCGCAACGATCTGGCGTTGGCCCGCGTGGCCCTGGCGCGGCACCTCGGTGCGGGGCGCGACCAGCCGGATGCCCAGGCGCAGTGGTCGCCGACCACACCGCTGTTCGTCCACCGCGAGCCGGTGGACACGCTCGAGGCGTTCATTGCGGCCGGCATGGTGCACCACCCGGCGTGGGTGCGGCTGGCGGCCAAGCGTGCCCAAGCCGACCAGGCGTTGGCGCTCGAGGATCACGCCCACACGCCCACCCTGCTGGGCCTTGGTAACTACAACGCCAACCGCAGCCACGACGCGCTGGTGCAGCCCACCTGGGCGGTTGGCGTGATGCTCAACATCCCGCTGATCGACGCGGTGGACCGCCGCCGCCTGGCGGACGCGGCCCGGCTGCAGCAGCGGCGCGTCGAGGAAAACGCCCTGCAGGCGGGGCGGGACATTCCGACGCTGATCGAGGCGCAGTGGCGGGCCATGGACAACGCGCGGTTGCAGTTCCTGTCGATGGACTCGAGCGTGGCTCTGGCCCGTGAAAGCCTGCGCCTGCAGGAGGTGGCGTTTCGCCAATCCCAGGCCACCTCGGTCGATGTGACCGATGCCAGCCTGGCGCTGGCCAAGGTCGAAACGGAGCGGGTGCAGGCTGCCTACGACTACGTCATGGCCCTGGCCCGCTTGTTGGAAGCCTGCGGAGAACCCGAGCGCCTGCCCCAATTGGCCGCCGCCGCCGATCTGACCCTGACCCTGCCGCCACCATGAGCACCGATTCCGACCAGGCCCTGAAGGCCGATGAGACCGTGACCGGCACGAGCGTGTCCGCGCCCGCGTCCACGTCCGGACAGGGCTCGCCCCTCGTGCACCGGGTGGCGGGCGCGCTGGCGGTGACGGCCGTCGGGGGCTTCATCGCCTGGGGGCTGTGGCAGGCCCATCGGCCGCAGGTGCTGCCGCTGCAGGCGCAGATGGAAGCGAACGAGGTGAACGTCTCGTCGAAAGTCGCGGGGCGGGTGGCGCACGTGCGCGTGCGTCCCGGTGACACGGTGCAGGTCGGCCAGGTGCTGTTTGAACTCGACAGCCCCGAGGTTGCCGCCAAGCTCACGCAGGCCCGCTCGGCTCAGGCCGCCGCGCAGGCGGTTGCCGCCAAGGCACAGGCGGGGGCGCGTCCGGAGGAGGTGGTGATGGCCCGGGCCAACTGGGAGCGCGCGGAAACCGCGGCTCGCATGGCCCGCACCACCTTCGAGCGCGTCGATGCCATGCTCAACGACGGCGTGTTGGCGCGCCAGAAGCGCGACGAGGCCGAGGCGCAGTCCCAGGCGGCGCGTCAACAGGCCGATGCAGCCCGGGCCCAGTACGAGCTGGCGCTGCGGGGTGCTCGGCGCGAGGACCGCGCCGCCGCCGACGCCCAGGTCCGGCAGGTGGCCGGGGTGGTGGCCGAGGTGGAGGTCGCCCAGTCCGAGACGTCGATCCGTGCGCCGCTGGCTGCCGAGGTGGCCAAGGTCCAGATCCAGCCCGGCGAGATGGCCCCGCAGGGATTCCCAGTGGTGACGTTGGTGGATCTGGCCGACTGCTGGGCGGTGCTGCAGTTGCGTGAAAGTGAAATGTCCGCCTTCACCCAGGGCAGCGAGCACGCGGCGTACATCCCGGCGCTGCGCCGTGAGCTGCGCTTCAAGGTCAGCGCGATCGCGGTGCTGCCCGAGTTCGCCACCTGGAAGGCTGCGCGTCCGGGTGGAACGGACCTGCGGACCTTCGAGATCCGCCTGCGGCCGTTGCAGCCCTCGCCCGGCCTGCGCCCGGGCATGAGCGTGGTCTTCGGTCCGCAGTGAGCGCTGCATCCGGCCAGACCGGCACGCGCGCGGTGCTGCGGCGCGAGTGGAGCCGCCTGCGTCAGGACCCCTGGGACGCCGCGATGCTGAGCCTGATCCCGCTGCTGGTGTACGGCCTGCTGTGGTGGATGTTCTCGGCGGGCTTGGCCCGCGATGTGCCGATTGCGGTGGTCGACCTCGATCACAGCGCTGTTTCGCGCCAGCTGGGCCGATGGCTGGAGGCTGCGCCCGGGTTGGCCGTGGCGGAGCATCCGGCCGACGAGGCGGCGGCACTGGAGTCCCTTCGCGGCGGACGCATCGGCGGCTTCGTCCTCGTGCCGCGCGGCCTGGAACAGGCGCTCAGGCTCGGGCGCAGCGCCTCGGTGCATTGGGTCTACGACGCCCAGTCCATCGCTCAGGCCGGGCTCCTGGGGCGGGACGTTCGTGGCACGGTCGCGACGCTGTCGGCAGGCCTTGAGCTCGGTGGGCGTGAACGCCGGGGTGCGCAGCCGGTGGCCGCCCGGGCCCAGTTGGAGCCGCTCACGCTGCGGCTGGCCACGCTGTTCAACGAGACCTCCAACCAGGAGGGATTTCTGACGCTGACGGCCATTCCCAGCCTGATGCAGATCTTCTTCGTGCTGTCGGTGATCACCGGGGTTGGCCGGGAACTGAAGGCCGGCAGCGTCCCGCAGTGGCTGGCCTGTGCGGGGGGGCGTTGGCGCCACGCGCTGGCCGGCAAGTTGGCCTGGCCGGCGTTGGCGGCGCTGCTGCAGTGCGGCCTGTTCGTCGCCTTCTTTGCCGGTCTGCGTGGCTGGGCCGTGCAGGGCAGCGGTTGGGCACTGGCCGCCGCGCTGCTGGGGCTGGTGGCGGCCTCCTTCGGGCTGGGCCTGCTGCTGATCGGGGCCCTGCTGTCGCTGCGCACGGCCTTGTCGGCGGCGGCCTTCATCACCGCGCCGGCCTTTGCGTTCTCCGGACAGGGCTATCCGCTGTTGGCGATGCCACCCGTGGCCCGGTTCTGGGGCGACTGCCTCCCGCTGACGCACTACCTTCAATTGCAGAGCCGGCACTGGCTGGAAGGGGCGCCGGCCCCGTTCGGCGTGCAGCCTCTGCTTCATCTGCTGGGGTTCGCCCTGGTTACGCTGTGCCTGGGGGCCTGGCTGATGCGCTGGCGGGCTGAACAGCCGACGGCCTGGGGGCGCGTGTGATGGGCCGCGCTCGCGCGCTCGCGACGGCGTTTGCCGCCACCTGGCGGGCCATGCTGGGCGACGCCGCCGCCTTCCTGATGCTGTTCGTGGCCGGGTGGGTGTACTCCTTTTTCTACCCCTATCCCTACGAGCCCGAGAGCGTGCGGCGCGTTCCGGTGGTGGTGGTGGATCAGGACCGCAGTGCGTTGTCGCGGCAGATCATCCGCTATGCCCAGGCCCATCCGTCGGTGGCGGTGCTGGCGGTGGCGCCCGACCTGGTCGAGGCCCAGGCGCTGGTCTGGTCCGGTGAGGCGGCCGGGCTGCTCTACCTGCCCGGCGGCCTGCAGTCCCGCGTGCTGGCCGGACAGCCAGCGATCGTCGAGGTGGCCGGCAACGGCGTCTACAGCATGCTCAACAAGGCGGTGCTGAGCGGGCTGGGCGAGGTGGTGGGCACGGTGTCGGCGGGCATTGAGCTCAAGCGCCTGCAGGCGGCGTCGCCTTCGCGCTGGCAGGTGGCGGAGCAGCGCGCGCCGCTGCGCCTGGACAGCATCGGTCTGTTCAACGTGCGCGAGGGCTACGGCTCGTCGATGATGCCCGCCGTGGCCGTGATCATCGTGCAGCAGACGCTCATCATCGCGATCGCGCTGATGATGGGCAGCTGGGCCGAGCGCGGCCAAGGCCCGCCCGTGGCGCGCAGTGGCAGCGGCTACCTCGGCATGATGGCCGCGTTCGCCAGTGTGGTGCTGCTCAACGGCGGCTACTTCTTCGGGTTCGTCTACTGGTGGCAGGGCTACCCGCGCGGGGGCAATTTCGCCGGCATGGCAGCCTTGCTGCTGCTGTTCGCCTGGGCGCTGGCGGCGCTGGGGTTGTTGCTCGGTTCGCTGTTTCGCACCCGGGAGCGCTCCGTGCAGTTGCTGCTGGCCAGCGCGATGCCGATGTTGTTCCTCTCCGGCGTCAACTGGCCGGTGAGCGCGCTGCCGCAGCCGCTGCAGTGGCTGCGCTGGCTGTTGCCGTCCACCGCCGGGATCCAGGGGTTCACCGCGCTGAACCAACGCGGCGCCAGTTGGTCACAGGTGACCGGTGAAGCGACGGCGTTGGCGGCGATGGCGCTGCTGTGCAGTGTGATCGGTCTGTGGCGCTGGCGCCGCGTGGCCGGTGGCGGGGCACCGGGTACCCGGGCGCGTTGACGGCGGCCGCCCTCACAACCCCCGCAGAAAGTCCAGCAGCAGCGCGTTGACCGCGTCGGCGCGTTCGCGCTGTACCCAGTGGCCGGCGCCGGGCAGCAGGTGGCAGCCGCGCAGGCCGGGCAGGGTCTGGCCGAAGGCGGCGATCTGCGCGCGCGAGGCGGGGAACTTGAGCACCGCGTCGCGCTCGCCGGCGATGAACAGCGAGGGCTGCATCACCGGCCGTCCGTACCAGGGCGCCAGCAGCTGGGCGTTGCGGCGCAGGTTGCGGTACCAGTTCAAGCCGCCGCGAAAGCCGGCGCGCTGGAACTCGGCGACGTAGTGGGCCAGGTCGGCCTCGCTCAGCCAGGCGGGCAGGGTGGCGGGGGCGACGCTGTAGTGCAGGAAGCCGCGGCCGGGCTCCATCAGCCCG
Organism: Burkholderiaceae bacterium; assembly: GCA_035331205.1. Classification (GTDB taxonomy): domain Bacteria; phylum Pseudomonadota; class Gammaproteobacteria; order Burkholderiales; family Burkholderiaceae_C; genus Sphaerotilus. Next base: position 10,484 of record DAOLLE010000012.1, on the reverse strand, counting down.
AAGGCCAGGCCTTCGGGCGCATCGCCCGAGCCGCTGAAATAGATGCGCCGCAGCGCGTCGGCCACGTCGCGCTCGAATTCCGCCTCGGCCACGCCCTCGGCCTGGAAGTACTGCATGTAGAAGCTGGTGATGCCGCGGCGCTCCAGTGCGCCGAGCAGGTCCAGCGGGATCGGCGGCGCGTAGGGCACGCTCAGGCCCGCGACGGCGCGGAACAGGTCCGGACGCAGCAGCGCGGCGTGCCAGGCCACCGGCGCGCCCCAGTCGTGGCCGACGATGACCGCGCTGGTCTCGCCGAGTGCCTGCACCAGGCCCACCATGTCGCCCACCATGTGCAGCAGGGTGTAGCGCTCGACCTCGGCGGGCGCCTCGGAGCCGCCGTAGCCGCGCATGTCCGGTGCGACCGAGCGCCAGCCCGCCGCCGCCGCGGCGGCCATCTGGGCCCGCCAGGAGTACCAGGACTCCGGCCAGCCGTGGCAGAACAGCAGCAGCGGGCCGCGGCCCTGCTCGGCCACGCGCAGGCGGATGCCGTTGACGCTGAGCTCGCGCAGCGTGGGTGCGTCCGGCGGTGTGGGTGTCATCGGGCAACTCCCGTCAGGGTGGGCGGCTCGCCGATTGAGCCGGGCCCATCATGGCGGTGCCGGGCAAGGTCGGGCGACGCGCGCGCGACAGACCGCGGGCTTGCCCTGATGGCCGTGTGCGGCGCGCGGTTGCGGTGCTGCGCTATCGTGGCCGCTCCATGCCCCGCCACGAGGAGACCGCGCGATGAACGCCGATGAACTGCGCCGCCTGCAGGCCCCGATCAAGGCCCGCTACAAGGAGGATCCCGACAGCGCCCGCCACACCTTCCACGCCCGCGGGCGCCTGGTGCCGGGGGGAACGACCTGCCGCATCGAGACCCGCTTCGCGTGTTTCGACGCCGGCCTGCACCCCAAGGCCGGCGGTGATGGGCAGGCGGCCTGCTCGGGCGACCTGCTGCTCGAATCGCTGGTGGCCTGCGCCGGCGTCACCTTCAACGTCGTCGCCACCGCGATGGGCGTGCCCTTCCGCTCGGCCGAGGTGGTGGTCGAGGGCGAGGGGGACTTTCGCGGCACCTTGGGCATTGCCCGCGATGCGCCGGTGGGGTTGAGCGAGATCCGCCTGCGCTTCGAGGTCGACGCGCCCGAGGCCAGCGACGAACAGCTGGCCACGCTGCTGAAGCTGACCGAGCGCTACTGCGTCATCGCCCAAACGCTGCAGCACCCGCCGCGCCTGGCGGCCGAAGTCCGGCGCGTGGCTGCCCCGGTTTGAGGCGGAGGTGCACCGACATGGTGTGCCTCGGGGTGAATGGCCCCTGTCGCTGTCGCGGCCGTGCTGAAAATGGTAAATCTTCGCGGCCAACGCCATGGCGCCCCTTCACAGGGCGGAAAATCCCTCGGTTTGACCTCCCGGCAGCCACCGGGATAGGGATCCCGCAGGGATCGACAGAGCGATGGATGTGAAGGGGCACCGAATGACAACGAGCTGCCGGGCGGGGCTGGCGTGATGGCGCCAACCCCAGCCGCAGAACCGGCTGCGCTGGCGGATACCGCTGTGGGCGTGGCCTCTGACCTGACTGTGGGCGCCGCGGCGGACACCACCGCGCTGCCGGCCGACGCGGGCGAAGCGGCCGTTGCGCCGGTGCGGTTGGTCGCCATCGGCGCATCGGCCGGCGGGCTCGAAGCGCTGCGCGAGCTGCTGGAGTCGCTGCCGCCCGAGCGCTCGCTGGCCTATGTGGTGGCGCAGCACGTCTCGCCCACGCATGTGAGCATGCTGCTGAACCTGCTGGCGCCCTGCACCGCGCTGACGGTGTGCCAGTTGAGCGAGGCCACGCCGCCGCAGGGGGGGGCGATCTACCTGGCGCCGCCGAACCACGACGTTCTGCTGCGCGATGGCTGCCTGTGCCTGGCGGCTTCGCACCACCCCGGTGGCCCGCACCCGAGCGCGAACCGGCTGTTCCAGTCGATGGCCGACGAGTTGGGGGAGGCCGCGATCGGCATCGTGCTGTCGGGCACCGGGACCGACGGCAGCACCGGCCTGAAGGCGATCAAGGCAGCCGGCGGCGTGACCCTGGCCCAGGAGCCGGAGTCCGCCCGTTACGACGGCATGCCGCGCGCGGCGATCCAGGCCGGCAGCGTCGACCTGATCCTGCGCCCGGCGGCGATGGGCGCGGTGCTCGAGCGGCTGGTCACCCAGCCCGGCAGCGACCCGGCGGCGCTGGTCGAGGAGGACCGCGAGAGCGACGAGTACACCCAGATCGCCAACCTGGTGCGGCTGAACACCACCTTCCGGCTGAGCGACTACAAGGCCGCCACGGTGCAGCGCCGCATCGCCCGGCGCATGAACCTGCTGGGCCTGGCCACGCCGGCGGCCTACGTCGACCACTTGCGCCGGCACAAGGACGAGGCGCTGGCGCTGATGCGCGACACCTTCATCAGCGTCACGTCCTTCTTCCGCGATGCGGAGGCCTTCGCGGCGCTGGGCCGCAGCATCGGCACGATCGTGCGCGATGCCCGACCTCAGGCGGTGCTGCGCTGCTGGGTGCCGGCCTGCGCCTCGGGCGAAGAGGCCTACAGCCTGGCGATGCAGTTCGAGGAGGCGCTGATCGAGCAGGGCCGCCCGGACGTGCAGTACCTTGTCTTCGCCTCCGACCTGGACGACGTGGCGCTGGAGCAGGCCCGCCAGGGTCTGTACCCGGCCGCGGTGCTCGAAGGCCTGTCGGGGGCCATGCGCAACCGCTACACCGAGCCGGTGGGAGCCTACTACCGCGTGCTCAAGGAACTGCGCAGCCGAATGGTGTTTGCGCGCCAGAACCTGCTCGACGACCCGCCCTTCGCCCGGCTCGATCTGGTCAGCTGCCGCAACCTGCTGATCTACCTGAATCCACCGGCACAGCGCCGTGCGCTGGAGGTGATTCACTACGCGCTGAACCCGGGCGGGCAGCTCTTTCTTGGTCGCTCGGAGACCGCCGACGCCAGCGCCGACCTGTTCCTGCCGATCGACCCGCGGGCACGCCTGTATCAGCGGCAGGAGGGTGTGACGCATTACGCGCTGTCGATCACGCAGAGCCTGCATCGCCCGCCGACCAGCCGCCAGGAGCAGCTGCGCAGCGGCGTGGCCGTCCCGGACCTGGTGGGCGTGCGCGCCATGGAGGCGCTGGTCGAGCGCTTCGCGCCGCCGTCGGTGGTGATCGACGAAGGGGATCGGGTGGTGCACTTCCAGGGCGACCTGAAGCCGCACCTGCAGTTCCCGAAGGGCCGGGCGGAGATGGTCCTCTTCGATCTGCTCGATCCGGAGCTGCGCGCCGAGATCCGTGCGCTGGTCTTTCGCTGTCGACGCGACCTCCAGACGGCGCGTGGCAGCGCGCGGCCGCAGGAGATCGACGGCCGTCACCAGGTGGTCACGCCGGTGGTGGCGCCGCTGGAGGCCGGCAAACCTCAGATGCTGCTGGTGTCCTTCCAGACCACCGAGGCGCAACCCGACGAAGCGCTGTCGCGCGGCAGCGAGCGCGACCACCTCATCATCGGCGAGCTGGAGGAGGAGCTGGCCAGCACGCGCTCGCACCTGAACGTGATCGTCGAGGAGCTGCAGTCGCTCAACGAGGAGCTGCAGTCGGCCAACGAGGAGCTGCAGTCCACCAACGAGGAGCTGCAGACCTCCAACGAAGAGCTGCAGGCCACCAACGAGGAGCTTCTCACCGTCAACGAGGAGCTGCAGATCAAGTCGGGCGAGCTGGAAAAGGTGGCCACCGACTTGCGCAACGTCGAGGAAAGCCTGGCCGTTCCGCTGCTGGTGGTGGACACCCGCCTGCAGATCACCCGGGCGAACGCCGCCTGCGGCCAGGTCATCGCCTCGGCGGCCGCGCTGCCGGGCAGCTCGCTGCTGGGCGTGCACTGGCGTGTCGATGTGGCCGATCTGGCCGCGCAGGTCGGCGAAGTGATCCGCAGCGGCGGCGAACAGCGCAGCTTCGTGCGCGGTGCCGACGCCAGCGTCTACCGCCTGCTGGCGATGCCCTACCGGAGGAGCGACGGCAGCATCGATGGGGCGGTGCTGCTGTTCGAGAACGTCACCACGCAGCAGGCCGCCGAAGACGGCCTGCGCGAGAGCGAGGCGCGTGCGCGCATGCTGGTGGATTCGGCGCCTTACTGCGTGCTCGTGTCCGACGAGCGCTGCACCATCCTGGACTGCAACGCGGCCTGCGAGCGGCTGTTCGGCTACCGCAAGGAGGAGTTGATCGGCCAGAACGTGACGCTGCTGATGGATGGGCCCGACGCCGCCCGGCACGACGGCCACGTGGCGCGCTACCTGTCGACGGCCAGCTCGCGCATCTTCGGCGTCGGCCGTGACCTGAAGGGCCGACACAAGGATGGCCACCTGATCGACCTGCACATCAACGCCGGTGTGCAGCGCTACGAGGGTCAGGGGCTGCACTTCATCGCCTTCATCCGCGACCTGAGCGACAGCCTGCGTGCCGAGGCCGAGCTGCGTCTGGCGGCCAGCGTGTTCAATGGGGCGCTGGACGGCATCTTCATCACCGCGCCGGACGGTCGCATCCTGAAGGTCAATCCGTCCTTTGAACGCATCACCGGCTACGCGCGCGACGACATCGTCGGGCGCAACGCCCGCGAGCTGCGTTCCGAGCGCCACGACGAGGCCTTCTTCCTCGACATGGATGCCGCGATCCGCAGCCACGGCAGCTGGCAGGGCGAGGTCTGGTACCGCCGGCAGGACGGCGGCTTGCTGCCGTCGTGGCTGAGCATGACCTGCCTGCGCGACGCCCGTGGCGAGCCCGAGCAGATGGTCGCGGTGATCTACGACATCAGCGAGCAGAAGCTGTCGCAGGAGCGCATCCACCACCTGGCGCACTTCGACGCGCTGACCGGGCTGCCCAACCGCTTCCTGTTCCGCGACCGGCTGGGCCATGCGCTGGCGCAGGCCAAGCGGCAGGGCCGCAAGCTGGCGCTGCTGTTCATCGACCTGGACAACTTCAAGCACATCAACGACACCTACGGCCACCCGGTGGGCGACCAGCTGCTGTGCCTGGTGGCCGAGCGGCTCAAGGGCCTCACGCGCGAGAGCGACACCGTGGCGCGCCTGAGCGGTGACGAGTTCACCCTGCTGATCGAGGATGCCAGCCAGCGCGCGGCCGTCGAGGCCACGGCTCAGAAGTTGCTCAAGGTGCTGGCCGAACCGTTCGAAACCAAGACCGGCCAGCTCTTCGTCTCCGCGAGCATCGGCATCGCGATGTACCCGAAGGACGGTGACGACCTCGACACCCTGCTGCGCTTCGCCGACCTGGCGATGTACCGCTCGAAGGACGCCGGGCGCAACCAGCTGCACTTCTACAGCCGGGCGATGTCCGCCCAGGTCGAGGAGCGCATGACGCTGCGCAAGAACCTGCGCCTGGCGATGGACCACGGCCAGCTCTCACTGCAGTTCCAGCCGGTGATGGACGTCGCGCAGCGCCGCTGCATCGGCGCCGAGGCGCTGGCGCGTTGGGAGCATGCCTCGCTCGGCTGGATCCCGCCGGCCAAATTCGTCGCGGCCGCGGAGGACAGCGGTTTGATCCACCCGCTGGGCGAGTGGATCCTGCGCAGCGCCTGCCGAACGATGAGCGCCTGGCTCGCCGCCGGTCTGCCGGTGGACTTCCTGTCGGTGAACGTCTCCGGCCGACAGATCGCCAAGGCGCACTTCCTCGGCACGGTGCAGCGCATCCTCGAAGAGACGGGCTGTCCGCCGCAGCGCATCATGCTCGAACTCACCGAGAGCTACCTGATGCACGAGAGCGCGGCCTCGATCGCCAAGCTGGTCCGGTTGCGCGAGATGGGCTTCGGCATCGCGATCGACGACTTCGGCACCGGCTACTCCTCGCTGTCGTACCTCAAGCGCCTGCCGGTCACCAAGCTCAAGCTCGATCAGTCCTTCGTGCACGACCTGCCCAGCGACGTCAACGACGCGGCGATCGCCCGCGCCGTGCTGCGCCTGGGCGAGACGCTGGGCCTCGAGGTGGTGGCGGAGGGGGTCGAGACCGAGCAGCAGCACGTCTTCATCCTCTCGGAGGGCTGCTCCTTCAGCCAGGGCTTCCTCTACGGCCGGCCGATGGTGGAAGCCGACTTCGTCGACTTCCTGTCCGGTCACGCCGATCCGGTGGGCGGCGTCCGGTCCTGAGTGTCCAGGGCGTGCCGTGCGCGGGCGCGCCGGCACTTGTCGTCACCGGGCTGCACCTCGCGGCAGGGCGACGGGCGCTGGGCGTAGGCGCGGCAGGCCACCGTCGCGCCGATGCGCCCATCCAGCGCTGCGCAGTGCGGCGGCACCTGGTTGGTGCCCGCCAGGCAGGCCAGCACGGGCGTCAGGGGCTGGACGAGTTCGGGCGGCAGGCCGAGCAGCTCGGCTTCGGCCCAATAGAACGAGACGCGGTAGGTGGCGCAGCACGCGCCGCAGCGCTGGCAGTCGAAGGGCATGGCCGCGCGGATTGTGCCGCTCACCGCCCGATCCCCCCAACGGTGGATGGCGCCCAAATTGACAAACTCGCAGGGGCGATCTAGCGTGGACCAGCCGCACGTCGGTCGGCGTGCGGGCCCACCCTTCGGAGGAAGCTTCACCATGTGCATCAACAACTCGGTCGGGCGCGGCGCCCGCAACGATCTGGCCGACGTGGCCGCGGTCCAGATCCTGCTGAACCTGAACGCCGCGCGCTTCACGACGCCGAATCTGCCGCCGCTGGAGGTCGACGGCCGCATCGGCCGGGTGACGATCGAGCGCATCGTGGCCTTCGAGCTCGAGGTGATGAAGCAGGCCGAGTCCGACGGCCTGATGGTGCCCGGTGACGCCACGGTGCGCGCGCTGCTGGACGGCCTGCCCCCCGGGCCGACCAAGGAAAAGCTCTCGATCGTGCTGCCGCTGGCGCCGGCCAGGCGCATCGACGCCTTTTTCGAGCCGCTGCGCACCGGCATGACCAAGTACGGCATCACCACCGGACTGCAGGCGGCCCACTTCCTCGCCCAGATCGGCCACGAGTCGGCCTGCTTCCTCTACACCGAAGAGCTCGCCAGCGGCCAGGCCTACGAGGGCCGGGCGGACCTGGGCAACACCCAGAAGGGCGACGGGGTGCGCTACAAGGGCCGCGGCCTGATCCAGCTGACCGGACGGGCCAACTACGCCGCCTACTCCAAGGCCACCGGCATCGACTACGTGGCCAATCCCGACCGCCTGGCCGACGACCCGCTGGCTGCCGTGGATGTGGCCTGCTGGTTCTGGGTCAAGAATGGCCTGCCGGCGCTGGCGGAGAAGGACGACGTCAAGGCCGTCACCAAGCGCATCAATGGCGGCTACAACGGCCTGGACGACCGCATGCAGTACCTGGCGCGCGCCAAGGCGGTCCTGGCCGTCTGAGCCCGCGGCTGCACGGGGCGGCGGCTCTCAGCGCCGCCGCTCGGCATCCCAGGCGGGCAGCTGCCAGTTCCAGACCATGCCCGCCACGCGCAGCACGATCGTGACCAGCGCACCGGCGGCCAGCGCAGCGCTGGCACCGAGCTCCGCGCGCTGCACCCCCACCACCACCCAGCCGCCGGCGAAGGCACACAGCGCATAGGGGCGGTGGTCGCTGAAGGCGGTGGGGATCTGATTGCAGACGATGTCGCGCAGCACCCCGCCGAACACCGAGGTGATCACCCCCATCAGCGCGGCCACCAGCGCGGGCATGCCGGCGGTCAGCGCGATCTGCGTGCCGCTGGCGGCGAACAGCCCCAGGCCCAGCGCGTCGGGCCACTGCATCGCGCGCTCGGTGGGGTGGAAGTGGCGCGCGCGCATCGTCAGCATCGCCGCCGCGCACAGGCCGAACACCACCCAGATGTACCAGGCGTGCTCGACCCAGAAAAAGGGCCGGCGGTCGAGCAGCACATCGCGCAGCGTGCCGCCGCCGAAGGCGGTGAGGCAGGCCACCACCGCAACGCCCACCGCGTCGAGCTGCTTGCGCGCGCCCTCGATCGCGCCGGAGAGCGCGAAGGCGGCGATCGCGCAGACCTCGATGCCGAACTGGGCGTGGCTGAGCGTCTGTCCCAGCGTGCGGCTGAGCAGTGGGGGCAGCGTCAGGGGAGCGAGGGAGACATCCATGCGGTGGTGGGTCTTCGGGGCGTATCAGGCGCGCATGATGCACCCTCGTGGTGCCACACCGTGCATCCGTACAGCGATCGGGGGTTGCTGCTGGGGGCGATCTATGATTCCGGCATGGCTGAAGACCCGTTCGACCCGCTGATCCGCGACCCCGGCGCCTACATCCGCGCGCACATCCGCACCGTGCCGAACTGGCCGGAGCCCGGGGTGATGTTCCGCGACATCACGCCGCTGCTGGCCAACCCGCGCGTCTTCCGCGTGCTGATCGACCAGTTCGTGCACCGCTACTTCAGCCCGCGCCCGGACGTGATCGCCGGGCTGGATGCGCGCGGCTTCATCATCGGCAGCGTCGTGGCCTACGAGCTGGGCGTGAGCTTCGTGCCGATCCGCAAGAAGGGCAAGCTGCCCTTCACCACGGTCGAGGAAACCTACGAGCTGGAGTACGGCAGCGCGACGGTGGAGATCCACACCGACGCGGTCAAGCCCGGCGACCGCGTCGTGCTGATCGACGACCTGATCGCCACCGGCGGCACGATGATGGCCGGGCGTCGCCTGCTCGAGCGCCTGGGCGCCACGGTGGTCGAGGGCGCGGCGATCGTCGATCTGCCCGAGCTGGGCGGTTCGCAGCGCCTGCGCGAGGCCGGCCTGCCGCTGTTCACACTGGTGGATTTCGAGGGGCACTGAGCCCGACCATCCGACCGAGCGGGCGAGGGCGGCGCGGTGCTTCGCCCGCCCCGTGCGCTCAGGGCATCAGATCACGCCCTGTGCCAGCATCGCATCGGCGACCTTGACGAAGCCGGCGATGTTGGCGCCATCGACGTAGCTGATCGAGCCGTCGGCGCGCTTGCCATGGGCTACGCAGGCCTCGTGGATACCGGTCATGATGCCGTGCAGGCGGGCATCGACCTCCTCGCGCGGCCAGGACAGGCGCATCGCGTTCTGGCTCATCTCCAGGCCGGAGGTGGCCACGCCGCCGGCGTTGCTGGCCTTGCCCGGTGCGTAGAGCACGCGGGCCTCCTCGAAGATGCGCACCGCGTCCAGTGTGGTGGGCATGTTCGCGCCCTCGGCGACGCAGAGCACGCCGTTGCGGATCAGCGCGGCGGCGTCCTGAGCATCCAGTTCGTTCTGGGTGGCGCACGGCAGTGCCACGTCGACCTTGACACCCCAGGGCTTGGCACCGGCCTCGAAGTGGGTGCCGGTGCGCTTGGCGTAGTCGCTGACACGGCCGTAGAGGTGGTTCTTCACCTCCATCAGCTCGGCGAGCTTCTCGGTGGTGAAGCCGTCCTCGTCGATCACGGTGCCGCTGGAGTCGGACACGGTGATGACCTTGGCGCCCAGCGCCAGGGCCTTCTCGACCGCGTACTGGGCCACGTTGCCGGAGCCGGAGACGCTCACGCGCAGGCCGTCGAAGCTGCGGCCCTGGCGCTTGAGCATTTCCTCGGCAAAGTAGACGGTGCCGTAGCCGGTGGCCTCGGGGCGGATCAGCGAGCCGCCGAAGCTCAGGCCCTTGCCGGTGAAGACGCAGTCGGCGCGGTTGCTGAGCTTTTTCATCATGCCGGCCATGAAGCCGACCTCGCGGCCGCCCACGCCGATGTCGCCCGCCGGCACGTCGGTGTCGCTGCCGATGTGGCGGAACAGCTCGGTCATCAGCGCCTGGCAGAAGCGCATCACCTCGCCGGGGCTCTTGCCCTTGGGGTCGAAGTCCGAACCGCCCTTGCCGCCGCCCATCGGCAGCGTGGTCAGCGCGTTCTTGAAGGTCTGCTCGAAGGCCAGGAACTTCAGGATCGACAGGTTCACCGAGGGGTGGAAGCGCATGCCGCCCTTGAAGGGGCCGATGGCCGAGCTGTGCTGGATGCGGTAGCCCTTATTGACCTGCACGTCGCCGTGGTCGTTGACCCAGGAGACGCGGTACATCACCACCCGCTCGGGCTCCACCAGGCGGTCGAGCAGGCCCTGCTCGGCATAGCGCGGATTGGCGGCGATGAAGGGCCAGAGGCTTTCCATGACCTCCGTGACCGCTTGCAGGAATTCAGGCTGACCGGGATTGCGCTGGGCGACGTGTTCGAGGAAGGCGTGGACGGTGGCGTATCTCATGGCGACATGCATCAAATAAGTGCATGACATCATACCGATTGCACCAAAATGATTAACTTGCGCACCAATACAGATCGAATGGCACTGATGTAGTGCAAGTTCGGGCCGACCCGATGTGGCGTGCTGGCCGCAGCGGGCCTCGGCGAGGCAGTGGCCCGTCCGCAGCCGAGTGGGCCGTCGCGGCCAGAGCCGGGCCGGTCAGCCTTCGCGGCGCAGCGCCGGGAAGAGCACCACGTCGCGGATGCTGGGGCTGTCGGTGATCA
>DAOLLE010000011.1:0-17187 GCA_035331205.1 Burkholderiaceae bacterium | reverse complement strand
GCCAGGATCATCGCCTCGGCCACGATCAGGTCCAGCGGCGCGCCGCGGCGGCGCTCGCCGATCAGCACCCGCTCGTCGCCCCGGGGCTCGACCGCGTTGGGTCGGCCCTCGGCATCGACGAGGCGGAAGTTGTAGTCCGGCCGGTTGAAGAGCTCCGGCTTGCCGCGCACCACCTCGCGCTGCGCCTTGAGCTGCTTGGCCAGGCGCCAGCAGAAGGACAGCTCGGTGGCGAAGGGGAAGTTCGCAGAAGCCGCCGGCGCACTGCCGTCCAGCGCCGCCTCGGTGATGACCGCGTCGAGCTGGTCGTGGCGCAGGTTGGCGGCGATCGGCACGCGTTCGAGCTTCGTCTCGCTGCCCTGAATGGCCAGCGTGGCCTCGTCGATGCGCACGTACAGCGAGACGGCCGGGCAGTCGCGCCCCTCCATCAGCGTGTAGGTCTGCACCACCTCGTCGGGCAGCATCGTCAGCTTCCAGCCCGGCATGTAGACGGTGGACAGGCGGTCGCGCGCGACCTTGTCCAGCGCCGAATCGGGCGTGATCGCCAGGCCCGGCGCGGCGATGTGGATGCCCAGCGTCACCGTGCCGCTGCCCAGGCCCTGCAGGGACAGCGCGTCGTCGATTTCGGTGGTGGCCGAGTCGTCGATCGAGAAGGCCTGCACCGGCGCCAGCGGCAGCTCGTCCTTGACGGCCGGCGCGCCCAGGCCGGCCGGGAAGCCGCTGCCCTTGGGGAACTGCTCGAACAGGAAGCGCCGCCAGTGGAACTGGTAGGGGCTGTCGATCGCCCCGGCCGCCAGCAGCAGGTCCAGCGGCGCGCGCTGGGCGCGCTTGGCCGCCTCGACGACGGCCTTGTACTCGGCGCCGTTCTTGTCCGGCTTGAAGAGGATCCGGTAAAGCTGTTCGCGCACCGGCGCGGGGCACTGGCCGGCCACCAGCTCGGCGGCCCAGGCGTCGATCTGCGCGGCGATCTGCGCCTTGCGCTCGATGCCCAGCAGCGCGGCCTTGACCTGCTCCTCGGGCGCCTTGCGAAACTGCCCGCGGCCCATGCGGCGGAAGTAGTGCGGCGCACCGAACAGGCCGAACAGCGCGGCGGCCTGCTGCGTCACCCCGGCGCTGGCGTCGAAGTAGTCCCGCGCCAGGTCGGCGAAGCCGAATTCCTCGGCGGGCGCGAATTCCCAGGCCAGGTCCAAATCGATCTCGGCGGCCAACCGCTGCCCCTCGGCGAGCAGCTCGGCCGGGGCGGGCTTGTCGAACTTGAGCAGCACGTTGGCTGCCTTGACCTTGACCCGCTTGCCCGAATCGAGCTCGATCTGCATCGAGCTCTCGGCCTCGGACATCACGCGGCCGGCGAGGAACTTGCCGGCGTCTTCGAACAGGGCATACATAGGGGCGCGATTGTCGCCGAACGGCCGCCGCGCCCCGCCCCTGTGCGGAGCGACGGCGGTCAGACCGTCAGGCCGCCCGCCACCTCGATCACGGTGCCGTTGATGTAGCTGGCCTCGTCGCTGGCCAGGAAGGCGTAGACGTTGGCGATCTCCTCGGGCTGGCCCAGGCGCTTCATCGGCACATCGTTGCGCATGTGCTCGACCACCTTCTCCGGCATCGTCTTCAGGATCGGCGTGTCGATGAAGCCCGGCGCCACCGCGTTGACGCGCACGCCCTTGGGGCCCAGCTCGCGGCTCCAGGTCTTGGTGAAGCCGATCACGCCGAACTTGGTGGCGGCGTAGTTGGTCTGGCCGAAGTTGCCGTAGATGCCCACCACCGAGCTGGCGTTGATGATGGCACCCGAGCCCTGGGCGACCATCGTGTCGGCCACCGCCTGGGCGCAGTGGAAGACGGCGCGCAGGTTGACGTCGATGACGGCGTCGAACTGCTCGATGGTCATCTTCTGCAGTCGCGCGTCCTTGGTGATGCCGGCGTTGTTGACCAGCACGTCGATGCGGCCGAACTGCTCCTTGACCGCCGCGACCATCGCGTCGACCGAGTCGCGGTCGGTCACGTTGACCGCATAGCCCACCGCCTGCGCGCCCAGCTCGCGGCAGCGCGCCACCGCGGCGTCGACGCCGGCCTGGCGCAGGTCGCAGACGACCACGATCGCGCCTTCGCGGGCGAACTTCTCGGCCGTGGCCAGGCCGATGCCCTGGGCAGCGCCGGTGATGATGGAAACCTTGTCTTTCAAGCGCATGGTGAACGGGCGGCCAATCAGGCCGCGATGAGTTCGAGGAAGCCGAGGATGTCGCCGAGGTGCTCGTCGAAATCGCTCAGGGCGTGGTCGCTGCCTTCGAGCAGCTTGATCGTGGCGCCTTCGTAGCGCGCGAGCATCTCGCGCCAGTCCAGCAGCTCGTCTCCTTGGGCAATGATCGCCAAGCCGCGTTGCACCGGGCTGACCGCCACCGGGCGCAGCGCCTCCAACTCGGGGATGAACTCGGCGCGAAAGTAGAAATGGTCGCTCGGGTCCTGCCAGGTGGTCTGCTCGCCGATGTAGCCCGCCAGGTCGCGCGCGGGCTCGACCGCCGGGTTGATCACCACGAAGCGGCAGCCCAGCCGTGCCGCCAGCACCGTGGCGTAAAAGCCGCCCAGGCTGGAGCCGACGATGGCCAGGTCGGCCGCCGGGTCGATGCCCCAGCCGGCGACGGTGTCGAGCAGTCCGGCCACCGCCTCGGCTGGCGAGGGCGGCAGCTGCGGGCAGTGCCAGTGCACGTCCGGCCGATGCTCGGCCATCCAGCCGCCCAGGCGCTGGGCCTTGAACGACAGCGGCGAGGAGCGGAAGCCGTGCAGGTAGAGCAGGTGGGTGGGCGCGGCCATCGCGTCAGCGGCGCGGCCGGGCCGGGGCAGCGGCCAGCGCGGCCAGCAGCTTGGCGTGGATGCCGCCGAAGCCGCCGTTGCTCATGCACAGCAGGTGGTCGCCGGGCCGGGCGGCCTTGACCACCGCTGCGACCAGCGCGTCGATGCGGTCGTGCACCTGCGCCTGCGGGCCCATGGGCGCGAGCGCCTCGGCGGCGTTCCAGTCCAGAGCGCCGCTGTGGCAGAAGGCCAGGTCCGCTTCCTCCAGCGCCCAGGGCAGCTGCGACTTCATCGTGCCCAGCTTCATCGTGTTCGAGCGTGGCTCGAAGATCGCCAGGATGCGCTCCTGCGGCCCGCCCTCGCGCTCGATGCGCTGGCGCAGGCCGTGCACCGTGGTGTGGATCGCGGTGGGGTGGTGGGCGAAGTCGTCGTAGACCTTCACGCCGTTGGCCTCGCCACGCAGCTCCAGACGGCGGCGCACGTTCTCGAAGCGTGCCAGCGCGGCCGCGGCGGCGTCGGGGGCGATGCCCACCGATTCGGCCGCACCGATGGCCGCCAGCGCGTTGAGCTGGTTGTGCTCGCCGGTCAGACTCCATTCGACGCGGCCGATCTTCAGGCTGCCGCGCAGCACGTCGAAGGCATGCGGCTCGCCGCGGGCGCGCAGCGCGCCGGGTTCCTCCTTGCGCGCGCCGAAGTGCTGCACCGGCGTCCAGGAGCCCCGGGCCAGCACGCGCTTGAGGCTGTCCTCGCGGATGTTGACCACCAGCCGGCCGTTGCCCGGCACGGTGCGCACCAGGTGGTGGAACTGGGTCTCGATCGCCGCCAGGTCCGGGAAGATGTCGGCGTGGTCGTACTCCAGGTTGTTCAGGATCGCGCAGCGCGGCCGGTAGTGGACGAACTTGCTGCGCTTGTCGAAGAAGGCGGTGTCGTACTCGTCCGCCTCGATCACGAAGGGGGCACCGGCCTGGCCGAGCCGGGCCGACACGCCGAAGTTCTGCGGCACGCCGCCCACCAGAAAGCCCGGCTGCGCGCCGCAAGCCTTCAGGATCCAGGCCAGCATCGCGGTGGTGGTGGTCTTGCCGTGCGTGCCGGCCACCGCCAGCACGGGCCGCCCGGCGAGCACGTGCTCCGCCAGCCATTGCGGCCCGCTGGTGTAGCGCGCGCCGGCGTTGAGGATGGCCTCCATCAGCGGATTGCCGCGGCTGACGACGTTGCCGACGACGTAGACGTCCGGCGCCAGCGCCATCTGCTCGGGGCCCCAGCCCTCGATCAGCTCGATGCCCAGCGCCCGGAGCTGGTCGCTCATCGGCGGGTAGACGTTGGCGTCGCAGCCGGTGACGCGGTGGCCGGCCTCGCGCGCCAGCGCCGCCAGCCCGCCCATGAAGGTGCCGCAGATGCCCAGGATGTGGATGTGCATGGGGGCGGATTCTAGGTTTTGCACCTGATGTAACAGTTGGTATCTTTCCGATGCCGAGACCGATTCCCGCCCTGTGTCTTGGCGAGCAAACGAAAGGTCGGCCGCTTCACGGCTTCGGTTGTTGCGCCGCGACGGCTGCAAGGATGTTGCGATGCAGCAGATCCTGGCCCGGTCTGTTGCTGCGCTGGAACCGCGCCGCACTAGACTGGCGAGTAAAGGGAAAGGGCCCATCGGGCTTCCCGCACTTCTTCTGACCCACCGGACGACTCTCATGCGCATCGGTATCCTGACCGGCGGCGGCGACTGCCCCGGCCTCAACGCGGTGATCCGCGCGGTCACCAAGTCCCTGATCCAACGCTGCGGTGCCGAGGTGGTCGGCATCGAGGATGGCTACCTCGGCCTGATCGAGCGGCGCGTGCGTCCGCTGGGTTGGGACGACGTCGGCAACATCCTGGCGGTGGGCGGCACCATCCTGGGCACCAGCAACAAGGCCACGCCGTTTTCCTGGCAGGGCCGCGACCACTCGGCCGCCTGCGCCGAGTACGTGCGCGACCTGCAGCTCGAAGCGCTGGTGGCCATCGGCGGCGACGGCACGATGACCATCGCCCAGCGCTTCGGCGAGCACGCCGGGGTGCCGGTGGTGGGCGTGCCCAAGACCATCGACAACGACATCGAGGGCACCGAGCGCAGCTTCGGCTTCGACACCGCGGTGGCCACGGTCACCGACGCGCTGGAGCGGGTGCAGACCACCGGCCAGAGCCATGGCCGCGTGATGATCGTCGAGACGATGGGCCGCTACGCCGGCTGGATCGCGCTGGAGTCCGGCCTGGCCGGGGCGGCGGACGTGATCCTGCTGCCCGAGATCGGCTACGACGTGCAGCGCATCGCCAAGGTCTGCCGCGCCCGGGCGGCGCGGCGCCGCTCGACGTTGATCTGCATCGCCGAGGGCGCCAAGCCGGTGGGTGGCGAGCTGACGGTGGAGAGCACCATCGCCGACAGCCCCGATCCGATTCGCCTGGGCGGGGTGGGGCATGCGCTGCGTGCGCAGCTGCAGCCGCTGGTGAGCGCCGAGGTGCGTGCCACGGTGCTGGGGCATGTGCAGCGCGGCGGCTCGCCCACGCCCTTCGACCGCGTGCTGGCCACGCAGTACGGCAATGCCGCGGCGCACCTGCTGCAAAACCGCGACTACCACCGCATGGTGGCGCTGCAGCGCGGCGAGCTCAGCAGCGTGGCGCTCAGCGAGGTGGCGAACAAGAACCGCCTCGTGCCCGCCGATCACCCGCTGCTGGTCTGCGCGCGCGAAATCGGCGTGTGCCTCGGCGACGACTGACTCAGACGGTCAGGATCAGCGTCTGCATGCCGGCCCACTCCTCGCCGGGGGCGAGGTGGATCGGCGTGCCGATCTGCGCGGCCTCGACGCAGAGCATGCCCAGCCAGCCATCGGGAGGCATGTCGGGCAGGGCGGCGCACTTGTCCGGACCGGGGTTCCAGACCACCACGTCCTCGAAGCCCTGCGAGGCGATCGTCAGGCGGCGGCCCGGCTCGCGCAGCAGCAGCTGGTCGGGCGCGTTCCAGTAGATGCGGTCGAGCTCCTGGGCGATCGTGACCACGTCGACCCACTGCTCGCGGGTCTCGCCGGTGACCGAATCCAGGTAGCGCTTGCCCATCAGCCCTTCGAGCTGGGCGCGGCGCACGTCGCCCACGCCCAGGTAGGTGTGCAGGGCGGCGGCGCAGTCGAAGGCGACCTCGCCGCGGTTGATGACCGCCAGCTCCATGTCGAGCCGGCCGGCGTCGACGCTGACCGTCATCTCCAGGCGGAAGGCTTGGGGCCAGATCGCGCGCGAGGCCTCGTCGTCCTCCAGGCTCAGCACCGCAAAGGCGTGCTGGCCGCGCACCTGGGCCTGCTCCAGCGTCCAGGCGCGGTTGCGTGCAAAGCCGTGCTTGACGGGCAGATCGCCCCGCATGTTGAACTGCGGAAAGATCACCGGCACGCCGCCGCGCACCGCGGCGCCGTCGCCCAAGGCGGTGGTGGGCGACAGGTAGAGCTGCTCCTCGGCGCCCGCGGGGATCCACGACAGCACATGGCCGCCGTGCAGCAGCACGGTGGCCTGGGCGCCGTCGGGCGAGCGCAGGTGCACGGCCGGCTGGCCGTTGAACTCGCAGGGCCCCGTGGGGCGGCTGGCGCGGGGCTGCTCGGTCATGTCGGCCATCACAGCGTGGCGAAGACCGCGCGGGCGGCGTCCACGGTCGCGGCGATGTCGGCGTCCGTGTGCGCGGCGCTGACGAAGCCGGCCTCGTACAGCGCCGGGGCCAGGTAGACGCCACGATCGAGCATGCCGTGGAAGAAGCGGTTGAAGCGCTCCTTGTCGGTGGCCATCACGACGTTGTAGTTCTGCGGCAGGCTGTCGGTGAAGAAGAAGCCGAACATGCCGCCCTCGCTGTCGACGCAGAAGGGCACGCCGGCGGCGTCGGCCGCGGCCTTCAGGCCGTTGATCAGCGCATCGGTCTTGGCGCCCAATGCCTCGTGGAAGCCGGGTTTGCTGATTTCCTTCAGCGTGGCCAGGCCGCAGGCGGTGGCCACCGGGTTGCCGCTGAGCGTGCCAGCCTGGTAGACCGGGCCCAGCGGGGCGAGGTGGCGCATGATCTGGCGGGTGGTGCCGAAGGCCGCCAGCGGCATGCCGCCGCCGATGACCTTGCCGAAGACCGAGATGTCCGGGCGGAAGCCGGGGATGGCCTTGGCGTAGACGCTCTGCGCCGAGCCCAGCGCGACGCGGAAACCCGTCATCACCTCGTCGAACACGAACAGCGCGCCGTGCTGGTCGCAGAGCTCTCGGATGCGCTTGACGAAGGGCACCTGCGCGCGCACGAAGTTCATGTTGCCGGCGATCGGCTCGATCATCACGCAGGCGATCTCGCTGCCCTGGGTGCGGAAGGCCTCCTCGATCTGCTCGAGGTTGTTGTACTCCAGCACCAGGGTGTGCTGCACCACCTCGGCCGGCACGCCGGCGGAGGTCGGGTGACCGAAGGTGGCCAGGCCCGAGCCGGCCTTGACCAGCAGCGCGTCGGCGTGGCCGTGGTAGCAGCCCTCGAACTTGATGATCTTGCTGCGCCCGGTGGCGCCACGCGCCAGGCGGATCGCGCTCATGCCGGCCTCGGTGCCGGAGCTGACCAGGCGCACCTGCTCGATGCTGGGCACCTGGGCGACGATGGCCTCGGCCAGCTCGACTTCGCGCTCGGTGGGCGCGCCGAAGCTGAAGCCCTCGCGCGCGGCGCTCAGCACCGCCTCCAGCACGGCCGGGTGGCCGTGGCCGAGGATCATCGGGCCCCAGGAGCCGATGTAGTCGATGTACTTCTGCCCCTCGGCGTCCCACATGTACGCGCCCTCGGCGCGGGCGATGAAGCGGGGCGTGCCGCCGACGGCACGGAAGGCGCGCACGGGGGAGTTGACGCCGCCGGGGATGACCTGCTGGGCGCGTTCGAAGAGTTGGGCGTTGTTCACGGGGGACCTGCCGGAAGCGAAAGGCCGCAGCGGGCAACGCTGCGGCCGGTGGGGACAAGGAATACGAGCGGAGCGAGCGGCGTCAGTGCACGCTGCGCGGGCCGCGCGGCGTCGGGTCGTTGGCGGCGTCGTCGGCCGGGGCCCCGTCCTCGCCCTCTTCACCCTCCTCCTCGGGCGGCAGGGCCCAGAAGAAGCGGTCGGGGACGACGTTGCCCATGCCGGGTCGGAAGCCCGCGTCGAGCGACTGGTCGAGGAAGGACAGCGCCTCCGACACCGCCAGGTGCAGCTCCTGCCCGGTGCCCAGCAGCGCCGCCAGCGCGGCGGTCAGCGTGTCCCCGGCGCCGACGAAGGCGGTGTCGAAGCGCTCGAACTTCTCGCCGGTGATCGCACCCTGTGGCGAGGCCAGCACGTTGTCGACGAAGTTGCTGGGCAGTTGGATGCCGGTCACCAGCACGTAGCCGCAGCCCCGCTCGCCGGCCGCCACCGCCAGCTCGCGGGCCGAGGGCGGGCGCTCGGATTCCCACTCGGGCAGCAGGAAGTCGGTCAGCGTCTTCTGGTTGCCCACCAGCACCTCGGTCTGCGGCAGCACCAGTTCGCGAAGCGCGTCGTGGTAGGCCTGGGCGGCGTCCTCGTCGTCGATCCAGCCCAGCGGCGGCAGGTAGGTCACCAGCGGCACATCGGGGTAGTCGGACAGGATCTCGGCCACGGCGCCGACGGTCTCGGCGTTGCCGAGGAAGCCGACCTTCCAGGCCGACAGCGTCACGTCCTCCAGCACGCTGCGGGCCTGCTCGACCACGACGTCGTCGTCGATCGGGTGCTGGTCGAAGACCTCCGCGGTGTCTCGCATCACGATCGCGGTCACCACCGGCAGTGCGTGTGCACCCATGGCGGCGATGGTCGAGATGTCGGCCGCCACGCCGCCTGCCCCGGTGGTGTCGCTGGCGTTGAAAGTCATCACGCAGGCCGGTGCCTCGAATTCCTGGGCGTCCGGGTTGCTGCTGTCGGGGGCGTTGGAGGTCATCGGCGCGCAGTGTCCTTCGGAACCCGCCGCGACGGCCTTCGAACCGGGTGGACCGATCCGTTCGAAACCAGTGGGCAGCGTCGCACGAGAGGGTTCTGAGAAATGTTGTGTAGGTGCCCACGCTGGCTTGTTTTTCACGCAGGGCCAGTCGCTACAATGAAGTTCCATTGTAGACAAGCTGGACTGTGGCGTGAGCTCTCCCAAGACCTGGATATGTTTGATCTGCGGTTGGATGTACAACGAGGCAGAGGGTGATCCCCAGCATGGCATCCCTGCTGGTACGCCGTGGCCCGAAGTGCCGATGAACTGGGTCTGCCCGGAATGCGGCGCACGCAAGGAAGACTTCGACATGGTGGCCCTCTGAGGCCGGAGGCGCTGTGATGAGTGAGCACCCGATGGGCGCATCGACGGTGGCGGAGCCGACCCCGGGGCTGCCATCTGCGCCGCTCGGCATCGACGAGGCGCACTTGGTGCGGGTGCTGGTCATCGATGACAGCAACACGATTCGTCGCAGCGCCGAGATCTTTTTGAAGCAGGGCGGCTGCGAGGTGGTTCTGGCCGAGGATGGGTTCGATGCGCTGGCCAAGGTCAGCGACCACTGTCCGGACCTGATCTTCTGCGACATCCTGATGCCGCGGCTCGATGGCTACCAGACTTGCGCGATCATCAAGCGCAACCCTCGCTTTGCCAATGTGCCGGTGATCATGCTCTCGTCCAAGGATGGCCTGTTCGACAAGGCCCGCGGCCGCATGGTCGGATCCGAGGACTACCTGACCAAGCCTTTTACCAAGGATCAGTTGCTCAAGGCGGTGCAGCAGTATTGCCGTGTGACAACGTGAGGGTCGTCTTACGGCCCGACGGTGGTCCGCCCCGGGGGCCGAAGGCCGCCGCAGGGTGGGAGCGCCTGCCGAAGCAGCCCTGAGGACGCGATGCCGATCCATAACATCCTGTTGGTAGACGACTCCAAGACGGAGTTGCATTTCCTCTCCGACGTGCTGAGTCGGCAAGGGTTTCGTGTGCGCACCGCCGAAAATGGCAACGAGGCACTGCGCCGCATCGCCGAGGAAAAGCCCGATCTCATCCTGATGGACGTGGTGATGCCTGGTCTCAACGGGTTTCAGTTGACACGAACGATTACACGCGACCCGCAGTACGCTGACGTCCCGGTGATCATGTGCACCAGCAAGAATCAGGAGACCGACAAGGTGTGGGGCATGCGGCAAGGCGCGCGTGATTACGTTGTCAAGCCCGTCGATCCGGACGAGCTGGTGCAGAAGATTCGCGCCTTCGGCTGAGGGCAGGACAGCCGATGGCCAACAAGGAAGCCCTGCGCGAACTGCAGGGGCGGCTTGCCGAGCGCCTTCAGGAGGCGCGTGAACTCGACCAGACGGTGGGCTGGCTGGCCGTGGAGGCGGCGGGCTATCCCTTCCTGTTGCCGCTGGCCGAGGCGGGTGAGATCTTCCAGCCCGGGACGTTGATGTCGGTGCCCCACGTGTTGCCCTGGTTCCTGGGCGTGGCGAACCTGCGCGGCGCACTCACGGGCGTGGTCGACCTGGCCGGCTTCCTCGGCCTGCGCGAACGGCTGCCGTCCTCGGTGCGCGATCAGGCCCGGCTGGTGGTGTTCAATCCGCGGCTGGAGGTCAATGCGGCGCTGTTGGTCGATCGGCTGGCGGGGCTGCGCAATGCCGAACAGCTGGTGCCCGAAGCCCAGCCGGAGCCGGCGGCGCCGGCCTTCGTCGGTGCGCGTTATCGGGATCTGTCCGGGCGGGTGTGGCAGGAATTGCGTCTGGCGGTGCTCGCCCGCGACGAACGCTTCCTGCGCATCGCGGTCCATCGATGATCGGGGATAAAACGTCACGATGGCCGACCGCATGACCGGTTCAACCTGCGGAAAGACGAGGCGGGGATGAGTCTGCTCGAGCGATTCAAGCGCACGGACGCGGCCCAGCGGGCCGACGATCTGGCAGATCGTGTCTCCTACGGCGCTGCGTCGTATGCGGGACATGCCGACAGCGCCGAGGGGCCGCCGACGATGCAGCAGGAATCGATCCTGCGCAGCACGGTGGCCAGCAGCGAGGAGACTTCGATCATCAGCGAATCAACGCCTTCCGGTGCGGCTTCGGGCTACCTGAACACGCGGGCGCTGAGTCCCGCCCAACCGCTGGACAGCCCGACGCGGGGTTCGCGCCTGCCGCTGATCGGCGCACTGGCGCCCGAGCGCCAGCAGCAACTGCTGGCGGCCCTGCTCGCCTTGGGCCTGCTGCTGCTGATCGTCGCGTCGGTGCTGGCAGTGCGCACCGCCGGGGGCAGTGCGGCCCAGGTCGGCGCCACCGGCCAGGCACTGATGGAATCACAGCGCCTGGCCAAGGCCGCGCTGCAGGGCATGACCGGCCAGCCGGCCGCCTTTGCCGAGCTGCGCGAGTCGGCCACCGTGCTGGCTCGCAACGTGCGTGGCCTGAGCGCCGGCGGGGGCGATTCGGGCCTCGATGCGGTGTCCCTCGGCGCCCGCCATGCGCTGCAGCCGGTGCTGCCGCTGGTCGAGCGCGCGGAAAAGAACGCCGCGGTGATGGCCGCGCAGGAGAAGCTGCTGGTCCAGGTCGGCCAGTCGCTGCAAGCCATTCAGCGGCGCTCGGGCGACATGCTCGAAGGTACCGAGGCGGTCGTTGCCCTGAAGGTGCAGCAGGCCGCGCCGCCAGCCGAAGTGGCCGCGGCCGGCCGGCTCGTGGTGCTGACGCAGCGCATCGCCAAGTCGGCGCACCAGGCCATCGGCGCCGGTGGCATCTCGCCCGAGGCGGTGTTCATGATCGGCAAGGATCTGAACGCCTTCCGGGATGTGGCCCAGGGCCTGCTCGACGGCAGCCCCGAGCTGCGTGCGGCTGCGGCGCGCGATCCGGCGCTGCGCGAGCGCCTGCAGTCGCTGCTGGCCACGCAGGAGAACCTGCGCAGCCAGTCGGCGGCGGTGCTGGGTGACCTGCAGGGGTTGATCGCCGCGCGCGAGGCCCAGTCGGCCATCCTGGCCGACAGCGCCGGGCTGCGTCAGGGCCTGGAGCAGGTCCAGGCAAGCCTGTCGGCCGCGGGTGGCATGGGCTGGTTGAACGTCGCGCTGCTCGGCGTTGCGCTGCTGCTGGTGGCGCTGGGCAGCGTCGGCCTGGTGATGGTGTTCATGCATGGCCAACGCCAGCGGGCTGCGCTGGCCGATGCGCAGCGCCAGGAGGCCGAGCGCCAGGAGCGCGAGGCCAAGCGGGTCAACGACGCCAACCAGGCCGCGATTCTGCGGCTGATGAACGAGCTGCAATCGGTGGCCGAAGGCGACCTGACCCAGCAGGCCACGGTGACCGAGGACATCACCGGCGCGATCGCCGACTCGGTGAACTACACCGTCGAGGAGCTGCGCACCCTGGTGTCACAGGTGCAGGGCACGGTGGCGCGGGTGACCGACACCACCCAGCAGGTCGAGGCGACCTCCACCGAGCTGCTGGCCGCCTCCGACGAGCAGCTGCGTGAGATCCGCGAGACCGGCGAGGCGGTGCTGCAGATGGCCGGGCGCATTCAGCGCGTGTCCGGGCAGGCCCAGCAGTCGGTGGAAGTGGCGCGTGAGTCGATGAGCGCGGCGACCTCCGGCCTGAGCGCGGTGCTCGACACCATCAGCGGCATGAACACCATCCGCGAGCAGATTCAGGAAACCTCCAAGCGCATCAAGCGCCTGGGTGAAAGCTCGCAGGAGATCGGCGAGATCACCGAGCTGATCTCGGACATCACCGAACAGACCAACGTGCTGGCGCTGAATGCCGCCATCCAGGCCGCTTCGGCGGGTGAGGCCGGGCGCGGCTTCTCGGTCGTGGCCGAGGAGGTGCAGCGGCTGGCCGAACGCTCGGCCGACGCGACCCGCGCCATCGCGGTGCTGGTCAAGACCATTCAGACCGACACCGCCGACGCGGTGGCCGCGATGGAGCGCTCGACGCAGGGTGTGGTCGAGGGTGCCAAGCTCTCCGACAACGCCGGTGCGGCGCTGGGCGACATCGACCGCGTGGCACGCCAGCTCGCCGAGCTGATCGAGGAGCTGTCCGAACAGTCGCGCCGTGAGGCCGAGTCAGCGACCATCGTGGCGCAGAACATCCAGCACATTTTTGCGGTGACCGAGCAGACCGGCGAGGGCACGCGTTCCACCGCCCAGCTGGTGCGCCAGCTCTCGCGCACCGCCGAAGAGTTGCGCCAGTCCGTGGCACGGTTCAAGATCGCCTGAGCCGTGCGCACCGCCGCATCGATCCTTCCAACGCGCAGGCCCCGAGCCGCAGCACCCTGACGCCCGATGGACAACCCCACCCCAGTGGCCGCCACCGATGACCTCAGCGCCCTGGCCTGGGTGCATGAGGAACTGCGCAAGACGCTGGAGTCGGCGCACCGCTCGCTGCGCCGCTACCTGCGCGACGCCGAAGCCAGCCGCCATTCGGACCTCGATGACGTCGAGCCCACGATCCTGCGTGGCGCGCGCCAGCAGCTGCACCAGGGCGTCGGTGCGCTCGAGCTGGTCAACATGCCCGAAGGCGCCCTGCTGTTGCGCGCCAGCGAAGCCGCGGTGCAGCGCTTCATCGGCCGCTCGGGGCGGCTCGATGCCGGCGGAGTCGAGGCCATCGAGCATGCCTCCTTCGCGCTGCTGGACTACATCGGCCGGCGCCTGGGTGGCAAGCCGGCGCCCGCCGTCGCGCTGTTCCCGCAACTGCGAGCGCTGCTCGAACTCAATGGCGCCGAGCGCATCCACCCGGCCGACCTCTGGTCCTACGACTGGCGCTGGCGCGAAGTCGCCGCGCCGCTGACGCCGACGGCGGCCGGGGCACCGAAGTCGCTGCAGGCCGATTTCGAGCGCCGGCTGCTGGTGCTGGTGCGCAGCAACTCCCCCGAGGCGGCGGCGGCGCTGGCGCAGGACTGCGTCCGAGTGGCGCAGGACTGCGCGGCCTCGGGCGATTCGGCGCAGTCGTCCGCACCGGTGACCTTCTGGCGCATCGCCGCGGCCTTCTTCGAGGCCTGGGGCCTGGGCCTGCTGCCGTCGGATCTGTTCGTCAAGCGCAGCGCCTCGCGGGTGATGGCGCAACTGCGTGCGCGCGGCAAGGGCGACCTGGAGGTGTCCGACCGCTTGGCGCAGGACCTGCTGTTCTACTGCGCCCGGGCCCTGCTGCCGGAGGGGGCCGGGGGCCCCTGGCTGAGCGCGGTGCGGCAGGCTTACCGGTTGCCCGACGAGCCTGCGCTGGACTACAGCACGCCCTTCTACGGCCGGCACGACCCGGCGCAGATCGCCCAGGCGCGCAAGCGTGTCGTGGCAGCGAAGGACGCCTGGAATGGCGTCGCAGCGGGTGAATTGCACCGGCTCGACAGCCTGTTCGAGGCCTTCAGCCTGGTCGGCGATTCGATCCGCCGCCTCTACCCCGCCGGTGGCCACTTGGCCGAGGCGCTGTCGCACGCGGCGGTGCACACCGCGCGCCTGGCGCGATCGCCGGCCGCGCCGCTGGCCATGGAGGTGGCCACCAGCCTGCTGTACCTCGAGGCCGCCCTCGAAGAGGCCGAGTTCGACCAGCCCGGTCAGGCCAGCCGGGCCGAGCGCCTGGCGCAGCGCATCGGCGCAGCCGCCGCGGGCGAGCCGCCGCAGTCGCTCGAACCCTGGATGGAGGAGCTCTACCGCCGCGTCTCCGATCGCCAGACGATGGGCAGCGTGGTGCACGAGCTGCGCGCCTCGCTGTCGGAGGTGGAGCGCCAGATCGACCAGTTCTTCCGCAATCCGCGCGAGAGCGGCCTGCTGGTCGCGGTGCCGGGCCAGCTGGTGTCGATGCGCGGCGTGCTGTCGGTGCTCGGTGTCGATGCGGCGGTGCAGGCGAGTGCGCGCATGCGCGAGGACGTCGAGCACCTGCTGCACGACGAGGTCGATCCGCAGGACGAGCGCACGCTGGTGTCCTTTCAGCGCCTGGCGGGCAACCTGGGCGCGCTGGGCTTCCTGATCGACATGCTCAGCGTGCAGCCGCAGATGGCGCGCTCGCTGTTCCGCTTCGACGCTTCGACCGGCATCCTCGCGCCGGTGATGGGCCGCAGCGCCATGGCGCCGGACCTGATCGACCGCGCCCACGCGATTGCGGCGGCGGTGCACCGCGACGAGGTGCCGCTGCAGGCGCTGTCCGAGCAGATCGACGCGCTCTCTCGCGAGCGCCAGGTCAAGCGCCAGCCGGCGCTGCAGGCTTCGCTGACCTTCGCGCAGCAGGCGCTGGAGCGCACCGACGACAGTGCGCGCTCGCATGTCGCGCAGGCGCTCAACGAGTTCGTCGCCACCGCCACCAGCCCGCTGGATCTGGAGCCGGTGCCGGCGCCGAGCCTGATCTCGCGCCCGATTCCGCTGCACCCCGAGGAGCCCGCGACCTTCGTGCAGACCGGTCTGGAAGACGACCAGGAGATGCGCGACATCTTCCTGGAAGAGTCGCGCGACGTTCTGGCGCAGGCGCAGGGGGCGCTGGCGATGCTGGCCGAGGCACCGTCGGACGTGGCCCAGCTCACCACCGTGCGGCGTGCCTTCCACACCCTCAAGGGCAGCTCGCGCATGGTCGGCCTGGCGCCCTTCGGTGAGGCGGCCTGGGCCTGCGAGCAGCTGTACAACCACTGGCTGGCCGAGCAGACGCCGGCCAGCCCCGAACTGCGCAGCTTCACCGGTGACGCGCTGCAGTACTTCTCCGGCTGGGTCGAGGGCATCGCGGCCCACGACGAGCAGGCCTTCGCGCCCGAGCCGGTGATCGCCGCGGCCGACGCCCTGCGTCTGGCCGGCGAGCTGATGCGCGTGCCGCTGCCGCAGGCCGAAGTCATCCCGATGCTCACCGCCTTCCCGGAGGAGGCGCACGACGTCCAGACGCTCGACCTCGAAGTGCCGTCGGTGTCGCCGATGACGCCGGTGCTCGAGCCGTTGCAGGCCACCCGGCCGTTGGAGCTGACGCCGACCTGGGACGAGGCCTACGACGCGCAGCGTGCCGCCGCGGCGCTGGGTCCCGAGCTGATCGATGAGGCGCTGGACCTCGACCTGGATGGCGAAGTGGCCGAGCCGCCGCCCCTCATCGAAGGTGGGGTCGATCTGGCCATCGACCTGCCGCTCGACCTGCCGTCGCCCGAGCTGACCCTCGCCGCCAGCGACGCGGAGATGCCGGCGCTCGAGGTGCCGCCGCAGGACCTGCCGACCTTCGAAGTGCCGCCAGCCCTGCCCCCCCTCGACGACTGGGCGCTGGCCGCCGATGGCGGCATCGAGCGCATCGAGGTCGATGTGGTCGAGCCGCCCGAGGGCAGCTCCGACAGTTGGCGCGCGCCGCTGGAAACGCGCACCAGCCACCTGGAAGGACTGGACAGCGGTGCCAGCGAGTTGCCGTCGGTGCTGCCGGAGCACCTGCTGAGCCTGGACGAACTGGTGGAGCCCGTTGCGGCCGAGCCGGCGGCGGTCGACCTGGCGACCGGCGTGGGCGACGAAGCTCTGCCGGCGGTGCCGCTGCCGACCGAGCCCCCTGAGCTGCCTGCACGGCCCGAAGCCGCGGGTGCCCAGGTCATTCGGCTGGAGGACTTCCGCCCCAGTTCGGCGGGCGTTGACCAGTCGGTGGTGGACGATGCGGCATTGCCGCCGTTGGAGGGCCGCGCCGAAGGCCACCCCGAGGAGGATGAGGTCAAGGTCATCGGGCCGCTGCGGCTACAGATCCCGCTGTTCAACATTTACCTCAACGAGGCCGACGAGCTGTCGCGCCGCCTGACCACCCAGCTGGCCGAGTGGTCGCTGGAGCAGCATCGCCCGGTGGGCGGTGATGCGGTGGCGCTGGCGCACTCGCTCGCGGGCAGTTCGTTCACGGTGGGTTTCCAGGATCTGGCGCAGCTGGCGCGCGACCTGGAGCATGCGCTGGCGCTGTCCGATCGCATCGGCTCGGGTCTGTCCGAGGATGCACTGCTGTTCAGCGAAGTGGCCGACGAGATCCGCCGCCTGCTGCACCAGTTTGCTGCCGGCTTCTTGCGCAGCCCGCCCGAGGAGCTGCAACGCCGCCTGCACGACTGGCAGGCTGATGCGTCGCTGCGCCCGCAGCGGCCGCTGGAGCGCAGCGACGAGATGGGCTGGAGCGACTCTGGCGATCTGGCGCTGCTCGACGGGGCGGCCGACGAGGCCGGCGACCTGCTGCCGCTGCCGGAGGTGCAGTCGCTCGCCGGGCCGCTCGACCTCGACCTGGCACCGCCGACCGACATCCCCACCGACATCCCGGTCGAGCCCGCCCCGGCGTCGGCACCGGTCGACCTGGACATCGCTGGGCCCGCCGCCGGGCTGGCGTCCTGGCCGACGGGGGGCGTCGAAGCGGGGGCGCTCCACCTCGACCCGTCGCTGGGCTGGCCCTGGTCGGCGGCGGCTGCGCAGCCGGGAGCCACCGCGCTGCCGACCCCGGCCACCGGTGTCGATACCGCCGCCAGCCGCACCGA
>DAOLLE010000010.1:7699-17627 GCA_035331205.1 Burkholderiaceae bacterium | reverse complement strand
GAGGACCGGCAGTCGGCGCCGGCCGGACCGCCCGCTGCGGCGGGCGCAGAACCGCGGCTGGGCGCCCCAATGGAAAAAGCCCCGGCAGTCGAAGACTGTCGGGGCTTGATCTGGTGGCGGTGCAGGGTTCGAACATCGATCGCAAGCCATTGATTTACAAGTGATTGTCATTCGGATCCATCGAAACATGCCCCCAAAGTTGCCCCCAGCGTAGCGAAGTGACCCCCTTTCGCCGGGGTCAGCCCTTCGGCTCAAGGTACTGATACAGCGTCTGGCGTGACACCCCGAATTCCCGCGCCAGCGCGGCCCGGCCCTTGCCCCCTTGGGCCGCATCCTTCGCCCGCAGGTCGTCGACCTGGCTGGCGGTTAGCGCGGGCGCCCGGCCCCGGTACTTCCCGGGCTCTTGCTTGGCAAGGGCGATGCCCTCCCGCTGGCGCTCCCGGATCAGCGAGCGCTCGAACTCCGCGAAGGCGCCCAGCATGGACAACATCAGGTTCGCCATCGGGCTGGATGCGTCGGCCGTGAAGGTCTGACCCTCCTTGACGAACTCGACGGACACGCCGCGTTCGGTCAGCTCGCGCACGATGCGGCGCAGGTCATCGAGGTTGCGCGCCAGGCGGTCCATCGAATGCACCACCAGGCAATCCCCGCTGCGCACGAAGGCCAGCGCTTCAGCCAGGGCAGGGCGCTTCGTCGTGCCGCCGCTGGCGTGGTCGGTGAACACCCGATCGACGGGCACGCCGTCCAGCTGGCGCGCCGTGTTCTGGTCGACCGACGACACCCGCACGTAGCCGACCCGCTGGCCGGTGTTCGTCTTGCTGCTGCCCTTGTCCGTCGTTGCCATCGTGTACCCCTCAAAGTGTCAAGTTGAAGTCTAGAGGTTGGTGCGGATGTGTCAAGAAAAACAGAAGTCAACCCTAAACGGACACAATCAAGGCGTGAAAAGTGTCAAGTCAAAGTGTCTGGTTGAAGTACACCCTAACCTGACACTTTGGGGCTTGTAAGGTTCGCCGAACGCCGTTTCGGCGTGCGTTGCGCATTTCCTCCCCTGCAAATGCACACGGGGGCAACGGGGGCACGGGGGCAACGCCTGTAAGTCCTTGTCGCCGTTGAAGGTTTCTGCCCCCGTGGGCTGCCCCCGTCCGGTTTCGTCACGGGGGCAAACTCAGGCCGAAAAGGCCGAAAAGGGTTGTTTTCGTAAGAAAAAAGTCAGCATCAGGCGAAATTGGCGCGTGGGGTGTGCGCGAAGCGACGTACACAACAGCACCGGACGCGCCCGTTGCGCGCATTGCCAACGGCCCGCCAAGCTGGACACGAAAGTGTCAGGATAGGGTCCAAAGTTTGGAGGGCGACTTATATCTGCGAGCCGTCGACACAGTGGCCTTGTAGCGCTCGGCAAGCTCGGCTAGAGACCTGGCAGGCGGAAGTAGCCCTTTATGCAACGTTCGTTCAAGACCGCAATCTGAATGTGGTTCTTGGTCTTGAAGCCTGCACCGTCATAGAGGTCATCTCCCTCCATGAACATTGCTCGCACTGAGTCGTAAGGTGCGAGTTGGTTTTCGACACGGACGCGGTGCAGTGCATCGATCACCACTTTGTCGAGGAAGCGCCGAAGCCGGTCCTTGCCGCCTACATTGGTTGGAAGCTTCTGACCTGCTTGTTCGTACACCTCCGAGATGAACCGAAAAGCACGGCTAACTTCCCTGGTGCTGCCGAACTCCAGAAGGTTCAGGCAATGACCCATGTCCAACACAGCACCGATCACGTATGGATCAGAAATCGGTGTCGATGTCAGACTTGGTCGAGCTCGAGCTTCGTTGGCCCATTGGAGTGCGCGCCAGGGATCTTCTTCCCAAAAGTAGATGCCACCGCCTAACCAGTCGTATTGGTTCTTGCTGGGCAGTAGGTGCTCAATCGATCCGCTGAGGACGCGATCGGCAGTTGCCTTGTCGCACCCGTGAAAAGCCAGCACCAACCCATGGCGACGCTTGTAGATGTCCCAGGAAGACGGCGGTGCGACATCGTTCCCCGCCTCATCCGCCATACTTCTTCGGGGTCCTGCCAGTCTTCGTGAGGAACCCGTGCTTGATCAGGTACGACCGCGCTGCCTCTGGATCCTGGAGTTGGTTCATCAGTGCATTCATCCGCGGCTGCATCTCTGCGTCCGAGATGCGCCACACGTCGCCCGTCCGAGGGTTGATGGGCGACTCCTTCACCAACCGATCGATTCGCTCTTGCCTGGTCATCTTCTTACCACCCCTTCCGGCCTGTCTGTCTTGCTCGGTGCGGTTGCCTGTAGACTGTTTTTTCACTTTACTGATTCCAGGCTGTGGATAGTGTGGATAAAGTGTTGCTTTTATGCCGAAGTTCAACGGCTCGCGTTGAATTGCTCGTTCATCGGCTTGCGCCGATCGGTCTACAGCCCCCGACTATTGCAAACACAGAACATCTGCACAAATTCACGTTCATGCTGGCTCGTGGCGGGTCAGCCGCTCTCCTCTCGTAAAGTCAGCGCGCAGCCTTCGCCCACCCCGCAAACATCGCGGCCAGGTCAGCGCCCGCGTTCGCACTGAAGCACCGCCAGTCGCTGGCCACCACGTACAGCGTGGCGGGCCGGCCGCGCTTGCCGGGGCTCATCGGCCGCGTTCCCTGCCAGACCAGTTCGCCTACCCTGCGCATGCTTTCCACCGTGTTGCGCACCATGCGGCGATCGGACCGGGACTTCGGATGAATGCCCGGGATCTCGGTCATCACGTCCTGCCAGGTGACCGGCCCGCGCTCGTTGTTCAGCCGCTCGAACGCGGCCAGCAGCTGGCCCCGCAGCGGCAGCCGGGGGCGGCCCATCAATCTTCAGCCCCTGCCGCGTCGAACACGCTCGGCAGCACGTGAAACAGCGGGGTGTTGCCCATGCCCGGGGCGCGCAGCTTGTGGGTGAGGCGGTCTCGGTCGGTCTTCAGGTGGCCGGCGTCCTTCAGCACCTTGGCGACGAACGGCGCATCCAGCCCCTTGCACACCTCATTGCGGAAGGCCTCGGGCAGGATCATGTATTCGACCAGGTGGGCGTCGGCGCTGCGCTCGCCAGCCGGGGCGCGGGCGTCGCAGTAGTCGTCGGCGCTGTCGTACTTCACCGGCTGGCCGGCTTCGTCGATCATGCGTTTGAAGCCGGCACGCAATGCGGTGTTCGGCTTGTGGTCATCCATCGCCCGGTGCCACCAGGTGAGCAGCGCATCGCCGTTCTTTTCCAGCCAGGCGCGCACCTGGCGCAGCGCCTCGGTGCGCTCGCTGCTGCCGAAGCCGGCGGGCCGGGCGTTCACCCAGGCCAGGAAGCAGCGCTTCACGCCCTCGGTTGCGGCACCCTCGGGCCAGCCCGTCAGCCCCTGGCGCGTGGCCAGCTCGCCGGCTGCGGCCACCAGGGCGAAGCGCCGGCCCGCGCGCTTCACCTGGCCGTCGGCGGTGTCGGGCACGAAGCGCAGGGTGAGCGTGTCCACATCATCACGCAGCGCCTTCGGCCAGCTGTCGCAGTGCGCCACCAGCCATTCCAGCCAGGCGCGGCCGGTGGCCCCGTGCGTGGTGGCGCAGGCGGCGGCCAGGTGTTCGGCCAGGGCGGCGCCGCCTTCGTGGTCGTGCACCGTGTCGAACAGGCCCAGGCCGGCGCCCGCATCGGCCGGCATGTCGACCATCCGCAGTTCCTGCCCGGCGCGGATGCGCTTGCCGGCCTCGGCCATGTGCTGGGCCAGCGGAATCTCGCCGGCCGACAGCCACAGCAGCCGCCAGGACAGGCGCGGGCGTGCCCCGCCGTTGCGCCCGGCCCGGGCCTTGCCCTGGCCGTTGGCCAGCATGTAGGCCGATTCGCCGGCCACCTTCGCATCCAGCTGCCCCAGTTCGTCCAGCACCAGCACGCAGTCAGAGTGCTGCGCGGCCTGCGCTTCCAGCCCGTTGTCGGTCGCCCGCCAGCGCTGCAGGTAGTCCCGCCCGCCCCAGACCGACGCGGCCACGCGAAGCGCCGTGGTCTTGCCGCAGCTCGAATCCCCCCGCAGGTGGAAGCCGCCCGATTCCATGCCCGGCACCCAGGCCAGCACCGGCCCGGCCAGGGCCACCGACGCGGCGAACAACAGCCGGCTGTTGCCCACGCACAGGCGCCCGATGCGTTCCTGCCACTGCGCGGCGCTGCCCCGCTGGGCGAAGGCGTCTTCGGCGGGGGCCTCGCTGTGGAACATCAGCCGTTCGCCCGGGTCAGCGTCGGATTGCGTCAGCGTCTCCCGCGGCAGCACGTAGGCCCGGCCCTGCCAGCCCACGCGGTCCACCAGGCGCACGCGATCGGCGGGCCGGCGGGTCTGAAGGTATTCGGTCAGCCAGCGGCGCCGGTTGTTGTCGGCCGGGGTCATGAAGCCCATGTCCAGCAGTTCGCCCCGGTAGGCCGCGCCGTCACCGGCCAGCATGGCCAGCGGCATCAGCCAGCGCCGGCCGCGGCCGAACTGCGAATCGAAGTCCAGCAGCAGGGCGCCGCCCTTGTCGTTGCTGTCGCGCGCCAGGGCCAGCACCTCGAGCCGGTCGCAGACCCGCCGGGCGCTGCCCGTCGTGCCATCGTCGCCGGCCGGCGGTGTGAACCACACGCCCGATTCGTCGACGCGGAAGCGGTCGAACCCGCCCGGCAGGTCGGCCCCGCCGTCGCGCTCGCTGCCGTCGCCGTCCTCAGGCGGGCGGGGCCGGCTTGATTTGCGGCCCTTGGCGCGCTTCGCCGCAGTGGCCGGTGCATCCGCATCAGCCGGCGGCGGATCGGCGCCCAGCGGGCCGGCGCTCATGTCGGCGGGGACGTCTGCGTCGGTCGCGTCGGTGTCGGCCGGTTCGGCGCTCGCGGCGCAGGACGCCCCGGCCAGCAGGGCCAGCGCAGCGGCCTGCACCTGGTCGCGCACCGCGGCGGCGCCGGCATGGGCGGCCAGGTCGTTGAAGTCGGTCGCGCCATCGGGCAGCCCCTCGGGCAGCACCAGGCCGGCACGCCCACCCGCAGCCCGCACGGCCCGGGCCGCTGCGGTGCCCTTCACCCGGCCGGGGTTGGTGCCCGTGCGGGCCTCGGTGCCGCGGTCATCGTCGCCGCACACCAGCAGCAGCGCAACCGGGTGCAGCCCCTGCAGCGCCAGGGCGCAGGGCTTGAGGTTGCCGGCGTCGAAGCACACCGCCACCGGCCAGCCCGTGGCCTCATGCAGGCTCGCCCCGGTGGCGTAGCCCTCGGCCAGCAGCAGCACGGGCGGCGCAGCGGCGGCGGGGTCGGCCGGGGCGGTGCAGGCGTCTGCACTGGGCGCAGCCTCGCCCGACTCGACCGGTTCGGCCGCAGGCGGGGCCAGCTCGCCGATCAGGTGCCACAGGCCGGACTTCCGCCCACCGGGCAGGAAGCGTTTTTCTGGCTGGTCGCATTCGGGCTTCACCGGGGCGATGCGCTGCACGTTCTGCAGCTCGCCGGCCGCGTTGCGCATGGGCACCAGCAGCGTGCCATCGGGCAGGCAGCGCACGCCGTGCGCCTGCACGCCCTTGCGGGTCAGGTAGGGCGCCGCGCCCGGCTGCACGGCCTGGCCATCGGCCCACAGTTCCCGCGCCCACTTCGCCGCATCGTCGGCGCGGCGCCGGTATTCCGCTTCTTCGGCTTGGTGCCGGCGCTCGCGTTCGGCCTTCGCTGCAGCCAGGGCCGCCGGGTCGGGCGCGGGCGCGTCGGCGTCGGCCTCGGGGAAGCGGAAGCCGTGGTCCTTGGCGATGCCGAACAGCGTGCCCACCTTGACCCGCCCGGGCTTGCTCGCGCTCTTCCAGGTGCTGCGGTCTTCGGCCGGGTCGGCGTGGCTGCGCTGGGCCGCCCAGTCCAGCCAGGTGGCGGCGCCGGCATCGCCCACGCCGTCCCACACCGCGAAGGCCAGGCGCACCCGGTCATCGTGGGTCACGTCGGGCGGAATGAAGCCCAGGGCCTCACGCACCAGGTCGAGGGTGATCGGGCGATCCGAGCGGGCAGCGCCGCGGGGCCGGCGGGGGCGTGTCGTCATGGTGGGTCAGTGGTCGCCGGGGTGCGCTGCGGCGCGCATGGCGTGGGTGTCCAGCTGCAGCGGCTGGCCCGGCAGGGAGATGGCCAGCGCGGCCGATCCGTCGGCCGTGGTGACCTGCAAGACACCGGGCCACTCGAAGGTCGCCTGCAGACCCGGCGAAATCTCGACCTGACCGAGCGGCAGAGGGCGGGATGCGATGCGCCGGCCGCACTCCGCGAACACCGCGGCCCGGGCCTTGTGCAGCAGTGCCCGCCGTGCCTCCCACGCGGGGGGGTCTTCTAGGGCGGCTTGATGGTCCAGGGCAAGCACGTCGGGCCGGCCTGGCTCGGATGCCGCCACCAGGTCGCCGACGTATCCCGCACTCATGTGAAACACCAACACCCGGCCCGGGTAGCTGAACTGAACCTGATAGCTCTGAATCAAGCCCGCCCCGCCGGGCGTCCCCGGTGGGGCCGGGTGATACACCGGCACCGGGTTGAACGTGTATCGACCCTCGAAGGCCCGGGAGAGCTCTGCATCCGCCAGGCGCAGCAGGGCCGAGGCAGCGAGTATTGCGGCGCTCATGCCTCGCCACCGGCCATCCGGTCCCGCAGGTCGCCAATGTCGCCGATCGCCTGGTCGGCGGTGTCTGAAATCAGCTCGCACACGGCGACGCTCATTCGCACCAGGTTGCCGCGATCGGTCGGGCTGAACAGCCGCGGCAGTGGCCGGCCCTGCGCGTCGTTGGAGCCGACGTCGATCTCATCGCGTTCGAGCATCGCAAGCACAACACCCAGGCCACCGGCCAGGTCGCGCGTTCGGTTGAGCAGGTCGACCACCAGCTGTGCCGGCAGCACTTCGGCCGGCGCTGCGCCACTGAGCCACTTGAAGGGCTCGAACCGCGTTGCATCGGCGGGCGTCATGGTCACTTCAGGCAATGCAGCAGCTTCACCAGCACCCGCGGTGCTGGTCTTCTTGGTGTTGGCCATGGTCAGGCCTCCTTCGTTTCGGTTGGGGGGGAGTCTTCCGGTGCGCCGGCAGCGTGCGGCACCCAGGCGCCGCCAGGCCCAGCCCACAGGCCATGCTGGAGCAGCGTCTTCCAGTGGTGATCTCCTGGCTGGTGGGCGTACAGCTCGGGCGCGCAGGCAGCCAGCCAGCGGCGCACGATCTCGAAGCCCACGGCCCCGGCCAGCTCGCCGGCTTGCCGGTCGCCGTGCGGGGCGGGGTTCGCCTGGCCGATGTGCCAGAGCGCGGCGAGGTGGCTGTCGGTGACGCTGGCCAGGCCGGCCGGGTCAATGTCGAAGGTGACGCGGATCATGCGGCCCCCCACTGCGTCACGTCGAGCGCGGCGGTGCTCTTGGCATGCTCGCTCGCGCTGCGCTGGATGGCGCGCAGCAGCACGGCAACGCGGGTCACGTCGCCCATTTCGCCTTCGCGGTCGGCCTTGTCGGCCAGGTCGGACGCCATGCGCACCAGCCAGACCAGATCGGCGGCTTCGCGGGCAACTTGCTGCAGGTCGGCGGCGGCGCTCATGCTGCACCCCCACGGCTCAGGCGGTCAGCGGCGACCAGCTCGAAGGCCCGGGCGCGCAGCTCGGCACGGCGCTGGGCACGGCGGGCCGCGTTGCGCTCGGCCAGCTTGCGCCCAAGGCGCAGCATGTAGGCGCGGGCGTAGTCGCCGACGGCGGATTCAGGACGGGGGGAAGGTTGCGCGGGAACGCGCAGGGTCACGCGGCCGGATGCGGACGCGGTGCGGATGTCAGCCATGAGGGCTCCAACTCGACAGGTATCGAACCTGCCTCCCCCCACGCCAATGAGGGGCGGCAGACCGTGCAGGGTTGGCGTACCGGGAGTTGGAACCGGCGCATCCGAAGATGCCCCTGCACGGCCCACCATTGAACGGGCCATGCGCGCAGCACCACGCCCACAGGGACGTGAAAAAGCCGCGTCGGGCGCGGCTGCTGCGCCAACTCTTCCGGGACGCCAATCCCAGCCGGCTTGCGCCGGTGGCCGCTGCATGAGCAGCGGTTGGCGGCAGTGTAGCGCCGCGATGCGGTGGGGTGTCAAGCCCTTCGGCGGCCTCATTGCAGCCGCCCAGCGCCCACCACCTGGCGCAATGCCGACTCGACCGACCCGACGGGCAGGCCCAGCCGCGCATCGGCGCGCAGCAGCTCGGCAGCATCCGGCGCCAGGCCGGGCCGGGGGAGTGCGGTCAGCAGGGCGGCGCCCGTCACGCCCACCAGGTCGGCCACTCGTTGCCAAAGGCTGCGCAGGGCCGCAGCCTCTGCCAGCCGTTCGGCCTTTCGGCGGAACTTCGGCGAGTGCGCCCGGCGGGTGTCGCAGGCCACGCAGGCGGCCATGCCGAAGCCGGACCGGGTGTGCACCACGCCGCCCAGCCGGGCCACTTCGGCACCGCAGACGCAGCACCGGAACGAACCCGCACGGCCCCACTCGGCCACGGCCTGCGCTTGCTGGTCGGGGGACAGCCGGCCGGCGGTGCGGTCGGCGGCGTGATCGGCGGCGCTCATGGCCGGCCCGCCTGTTCCGCCAGGTCGTCGGACTGCGCGATCACCTTGGCGATGAACGCATCGATTCGAGATTCCGGCCAGGCCACGCAGCGGGCCGAGATGCGCACCGGGCGCAACAGCGGTTCATCCTTCGCCAGGGCGTAGATTTTTGACTTCATGAAGCCGAGGCGCGCTTCCACCTGGCTTATTCGCAATAGGGCCTCAGTGCGGGGGATGCGGCCGGGCGTCGCTGGGGTTTCAGCGGTGGTCAGCCCCAGCGTGATCGGGCGAACGTGGGCGGTCGGGGTGGGCGTCGATTCCATGCGGACAACCTCGAATGAGTGAGTGCGCGAATGGTGGAACCGACATGGCGCGGTGTCAGTGTTTTGACGGTGGTCGCGCGACCAAGTTATCTTTCCTGGCATCGGATAGGTTTCTCAGCACGGTTGACCGGTCTACACCGTGCTGTTCTTGCAGATCGATGACGAGAACTTTCGTCTTCACACCAGGGTGCGACTTGATGTAGTCGGCAACCTGTTGCGGCGTGAGCTTTGGCGTTGCCTTCAATCGGTTCTTCCTGTTGGTATCCCGGCGCCTCTCTGCGGCCAGTTTCGCGGTGCGGCGCTCTTCAGCGATCGTCTTGGATAGGTCATCAGCGTGAATCTTGGCAGTGCGGGCCGCTTCGGTCGTCAACAAAAGAAGACGCTCTCGTTCCTCAAGTGCAAACGCCCGCCAGGCATCAGTAAGCTGATTGACATGCCGCATTGCCTCATGCTCCAGATACGGCACTGAGTCCGTGAGCAGGTCGGCCAAACACTCGGCCGCCCCCTGAAGGCTCCACGCATGGTGCGGCCCGTCCCGAGCAGCACCAAGAGTGACGGGAAGGTGCCGATCCATATATTCAGCGAGGGGATTTAGCACCTCGTCTCTGATGACGCCCACGAACCAATCCGATGGTTCGCCGTGCCTGCAGCGGTTCGCAATCTGTGCCCGAGCCGAGCCGCAGACACGATCAATCTGGAAGGGATCAAGCAGATAAGCCCACTCGGAATGACTTGGCAGTAAGTCACATTTTGGAGAGGCGCCAACCTCTGCGTGGTTTCGCGTTCCCATGTGCCCCCTTGTTGCACCCCTTGAAGAAGGTTGCTGCGCCGACCGGGCAAGGGTTCCCGGTGTTCGCCCGGCCAAAGGCTATGCGCAGCGCCTGTATTTTCCATCAACGTGCGCACCAATCCGCGGACGTGCGCGGGCCATCAATTCATGCGCGATTGGCCGCGATGCAACCGGCCGGCCGTGGGGTATCGCTGCAAGAAGGCCTGCGCAGGGCACCACCAGGCCAGCGGACAGCAGCTCGGGCAGCAGGCAGGGCACCACCAGGCCAGCGGACAGCAGCTCGGGCAGCAGGCAGGGCACCACC
>DAOLLE010000010.1:0-7599 GCA_035331205.1 Burkholderiaceae bacterium | reverse complement strand
AGGCCAGCGGACAGCCGAATGACTGCGCACCGCAGGTGCAGACGCCTGCACCCCCGCGAAGGGGTGGCCCGGCGGTACTTCTTCGCCGCCAGTTTCCGGGGATTTCCGCCGATGAATCCGCCCCAGGGCTGCGCAGCAGAAGGCCAACGGTGGCCATGGGTCGAACCCCTCCCCCCGCGAAACCCGCGCGCGCAGAAATCTGGCGAACCGGCCGGTCCTGTGGCCGGGCGGCCCAGAGATTCCACCCCCCCTCCCCCCTTGTCGGGGGGGCGTGCGCCCGCTCGCCGACTGCACAGACCAGGGCGCATCGGCCGCAGCCGTGCCCGCCGATGCTGGCTGCTGGCGCCGACAGGCTGGCCAGGGCCGACAGGGGTACAGATGTGAAGGAGGTTGAACACTTCATCTTCTCCTTCCCTTGCCCCCGTTGCCCCCGTTTTGCCCCCGCCCTTGCCCCCGTCGCCCTGATCGGCCGCCAAGCCGCGCCGTTGCTGGGTTCGTGGCCGATTCGGCCCGCCTTGCCCCCGTGCCCCCGTCGGGTCGTGCACGCCGGCACAAATTCTGTGCAGCCCCGCGCCCGTCCCGGGCAGCCCCGCCAGGGTGTCAAGCCACCGTCAAGCCAGCGGGCCGGGTGTCTTCCTTCTGGTGGTCAGCCGCCAGCCTCACCCGCCCCACAGCGCGCGAAGAGGTAGCCCCCGCGCCCCTCCCCCCGGGCCGGGCTGAACAGGCCGCAGGCGGGCCGCCCGCATGGCTGCACGCAGACTGGTGCACCCAGGTGGCGGCGCGTCAGCCCGACAGGCAGCAGGGAACACAGGCCAGAAGGACAACGCCCGGCACAGGGCCGGGCGGGTGTCGGGTGGTGGGGCCGGTGCGCCTGTCTGACGCTGCAGCAGGGCACCAGGAAGCGGGCGGCAGGGGTCTGGCCTGGCCGGCTCAGGCGGTGCGGAACGGCAGCACCTGCGCCCCGGCCCGCAGGCGGTCGAGGTAGTCGGCCCAGGTCTGCATCATCTTGCGGCGCTGCGCCAGGTACTGCGCCCGGTCGTAGGCGCCACGCAGCGCCCCCCGCTTGCCGTGCGCCAACTGCGCTTCGATCCACTCGGGATCGATGCCGGGCAGGTTCTCGATCATCACGGTACGGGCCATCGCCCGGAAGCCGTGCCCGGTCATCTCATCGGGGCCGAAGCCGAGCCGGCGCAGCGCGGCATTCAGGGTCACGTCGCTGATCGGGCGGGACCGGCTGCGCAGGCCGGGGAACACCAGCGGCCCGCCCCCGGTCAGGGGCTGCAGCTCTTGCAGGATGACGACGGCCTGAGTTGCCAGCGGCACCAGGTGCGGGGCGCCGGTTTCCTTGTCTTGCTTGCTGCGCTTCATCTCGGCGGCGGGAATCGACCAGGTGCCCCCGTCAAGGTCCAGATGCGCCCACTGCATCGCGCGCACATTGCCGGGCCGCTGGAAGGTCAGCGCGGCGAGTTGCAGGGCAGCGCGGGTGCCAGGCTGGCCGGTGTAGGCGTCCACCGCGCGCAGCAGCTCGCCCACGCGCACGGGGTCGAGGATGGCGGAGAAGTGGCGGGTGATCGGCTGTGGCAGGGCGTTGCGAAGGTCGGGCGTCGGGTCGCGGTCGGCGTGGCCGGTGGCGATGGCGTGGCGCATGACCAGGCCGATGGTTTGCTTCACGCGGTGGGCGGTGTCCAGCGCATCGCGTCCCGCCACGCGGCGCACCAGGTCCAGCACGGTCGGGGCGTCCACCTCCCGGGCCGGTCGCCGGCCGATGTGCGGGAACACGTCCCGTTCCAACTGAATCCGGCTGCGCAGGGCGTAGCGGGCCGACACCTTCGGTTCGTGCACCAGCTGCAGCCAGTCGCGCGCCACGGCCTCGAAGCTGCCCGGCAGCGGGGCGCCGGCATCGATCAGGGCTTGCGTCTCGCGCTGGCGCACCTGGTCGGCCTTGCTGGCCTTGCGGTTTTCGCTGGGGTCGATCCCGGCGGCCACCAGGGCGCGGGCTTCGTCCCGGCGCTTGCGGGCGTCGGCCAGCGTCACAGCGGGGTAGACCCCGAGGGAAAGCCGCTTCTCTTTCCCGCCGATGCGGTACTTCAGCCGCCAGTAGCGGGCGCCGCTGGGCTGAATCTCCAGATACAGCCCGCTGCCGTCGGCCAGCTTGCGCGGCTTCTCGCCGGGAGAAGCCTTGCGGATGGCGGTGTCCGTCAGGGTGTGGGTCGAAGGCATGGGGGCAACTTTTCTGGGGGCATCTGCAGTTGCCCCCAATGTTGCCCCCACGATGCCCCGGATTCAAGCGGACCCCGGCGGACGCATACGGACGCAAAAAAGCCCTAGAGCGTTGATTCTCTAGGGCTTTTAGGACTAATGCGGACCCTTGCGGACCCTCATTTGGTGGGCGGTGCAGGGTTCGAACCTGCGACCCCTGCCGTGTGAAGGCAGTGCTCTACCGCTGAGCTAACCGCCCGGAAACCGGGCTTTGCGACTGGCGTTGACGTTGTCAACGCTGCAGCAAGACTGAAACTATAACCTGAATCACGCGGGTTGCGCAAGTCCTTGGCGGAAGATGGTTTTTCCGCCGCTGGCCTTGTCGAGTTCGGTCAGCACCGTCTCGTGCGCGGCGAGTTCGTCGGCGTCGGCGGTGAGCACCGTCAGCGTGAACTGGCTGAGGTCGATCTGCGCGTCGGCCCGGCCGCTGTCGGCGCCCTCGCTGCCCTCCTGCGGACCGTCGATGACCAGCGAGTGCTGGCCGCGGGTGAGGCGGATGTAGACCTCGGCCAGCAGTTCGGCATCCAGCAGCGCGCCGTGCAGCGTGCGCTTGGAGTTGTCCACCTCGAGGCGGCGGCACAGCGCGTCCAGCGAGTTGGCCTTGCCAGGGTAGGCTTCGCGGGCCATCGCCAGGGTATCGACGATGCCCTGGGCCAGCGTCGCGACGCCGGGCTGCTTGACGCGCCGGAGTTCGGCGTCGAGGAAGCCCACGTCGAAGGCGGCGTTGTGGATCACCACCTCGGCGCCCTGCAGGTAGGCGACGAACTCGGCGGCCACGGTGGCGAAGACCGGCTTGTCGGCCAGGAACTCGTCGGTCAGGCCGTGCACGCGCACCGCCTCCTCGCTGTTGGGCCGCTCGGGGTTGAGGTAGACGTGCAGATTGCGGCCGGTGAGCCGCCGGTTGACCATCTCCACGCAGCCGATCTCGACGACGCGGTCGCCGGTCTCGGGGCTCAGGCCGGTGGTTTCGGTGTCGAGGAAGATCTGTCGCATCGCAGTGGCCCGCCGGTCAGTGGTTTTCTCTGGCGTGGTTGATGGTGTAGCGTGGGATCTCGACCACCAGGTCCTGCCGGGCGACGATGGCCTGGCAGCCCAGGCGCGAGTTGGGCTCCAGGCCCCAGGCGCGGTCGAGCAGGTCTTCTTCGGCCTCTTCCATCTCGTTGAGCGAGCGGAAGCCCTCGCGCACGATGACGTGGCAGGTGGTGCAGGCGCAGCTCATGTCGCAGGCGTGCTCGATGGCGATGCCGTTCTCGAGCAGGGCCTCGCAGATCGAGGTGCCGGGCGCCGCCTGGATGCTGGTGCCTTCGGGGCAGAGCTCGTGGTGCGGCAGGATCTTGATGACGGGCATGGGCGGAAAGGGCGGAAAACGGGTGGCGTTCAGAGGTCGTCCAGCCGCCGGCCGGTCAGGGCCTGCTGGATGCTGCGGTTCATGCGGCGCGCGGCGAGCACTTCGGTGCCCTCGGCCAGGGTTTTCGTGGCGGCCTCGATGGCGGCGCTGTCCTCGCCCGCGATGCCTTCGCGCAGCTGGCGCATCAGGGCGTCGATGCCGGCGCGCTCGGCCTCGTCGAGCAGGTCGCCGTCGGCGTCGAGTGCGGAGGCGGTGGCCAGCAGCATGCGCTCGCCCTCGACGCGGGCCTCCTGCAGCGCGCGGCGGCGCATGTCGGCCTCGGCCTCGCTGAAGCCGGACTTGAGCATCGCGGCGATCTGGTCGTCGCTGAGGCCGTAGCTGGGCTTGACGGTGATGGCCGCCTGCACGCCCGAGCCGAGCTCCTGGGCGGCGACCGACAGCAGCCCGTCGGCATCGACCTGGAAGGTCACGCGGATGCGCGCGGCGCCCGCGGCCATCGGCGGGATGCCGCGCAGCTCGAAGCGGGCCAGCGAGCGGCAGTCGGCCACGAGCTCGCGCTCGCCCTGCACGACGTGCACCGCCATGGCGGTCTGGCCGTCCTTGTAGGTGGTGAAGTCCTGGGCCTTGGCCACCGGGATCGTGGCGTTGCGCTCGATCACGCGCTCGACCAGCCCGCCCATCGTCTCCAGGCCCAGCGACAGCGGGATCACGTCCAAAAGCAGCAGCTCGCCGTCGGCCGAATTGCCGGCCAGCGCGTTGGCCTGGATCGCGGCGCCCAAGGCCACGACCTCGTCGGGGTTCAGGTTGGTCAGCGGCTCGCGGCCGGTGGCGCTGGCCACCGCGCGGCGCACCTGCGGCATGCGGGTGCTGCCGCCCACCATCACGACGCCGGCCAGGTCGGCAGCCTTGACCTTGGCGTCGCGCAGCACGCGGCGCAGCAGGGTCAGGGTGCGCTCGGTCAGCGGGGCGGTAGCGGCCTCGAAGTCGGCCACGGTCAGTTCCAGCGCCAGTTCGCCCGCGGCCAGCGCGCAGCGCACGGTGGTGTCTTCGCTGCTCGACAGGCGTTCCTTGGCCGCGCGGGCTTGCACCAGCAGGGCGCGCTTGTCGCCCGCGCTGAGTTGTTCCAGAGCCGGCAGGCCGGCGCGCTGCAGCAGCAGCGCGGCCAGCGCATGGTCGTAGTCGTCGCCGCCGAGGGCGGAGTCGCCCCCCACCGCGACCACCTCGAAGACGCCGCGCGCCAGGCGCAGCAGGGAGATGTCGAAGGTGCCGCCGCCCAGGTCGTAGACGGCATAGAGGCCCTCGGCCCCGCTGTCCAGGCCGTAGGCGATCGCGGCGGCGGTGGGCTCGTTGAGCAGGCGCAGCACGTTCAGCCCGGCGAGCTGGGCGGCGTCCTTGGTGGCCTGGCGCTGGGCATCGTCGAAATAGGCCGGCACGGTGATGACCGCGCCGAAGAGCTCGTCGGTGTCGAAGCTGTCCTCCGCGCGCTGGCGCAGCGTGGCCAGGATCTCGGCGGAGACTTCGACCGGCGACTTCTCGCCCTCGCGCGTGGCGATGCCCACCATGCCCGGGTGGTCGACGAAGGCGTAGGGCAGGCGGGCGCGGTCGGCCACGTCGGCCAGCGAGCGGCCCATGAAGCGCTTGACCGAGACCAGCGTGTTGGCCGGGTCCTCGGCCTGCGCGGCCAGCGCGGCCGCACCGATCTGCCGCCGGCCGTCGCCGAGGTAGCGCACCGCCGAGGGCAGGATGACCTGGCCCTGGTCGTCCGGCAGGCACTCGGCCACGCCGTGGCGCAGCGCGGCGACCAGCGAGTGGGTGGTGCCCAGGTCGATGCCCACCGCGATGCGGCGCTGGTGCGGGTCCGGCGTCTGGCCGGGTTCGGAGATCTGGAGGAGTGCCATGGGAGAGCGGTGGGGCCTGGCGGTGGCCAGGCCCGGGCTGCGGGCGGGTTCGAAAGAATTCTGAGGGGCGGCGCTGCG
Source organism: Burkholderiaceae bacterium (assembly GCA_035331205.1). Taxonomy (GTDB): domain Bacteria; phylum Pseudomonadota; class Gammaproteobacteria; order Burkholderiales; family Burkholderiaceae_C; genus Sphaerotilus. The sequence goes on along the minus strand of DAOLLE010000010.1, from coordinate 2,016 downwards.
CGCCTCAGGCGTCCAGCGCGTCCAGGCGCCGGTCGATGTCCTCGGCGAAGCGGGCGACGAACATCAGCGAGCGTACCCGCTGCGCGGCGCCCTCCCAGTCCTGACGTTCGTCGATCGAGCGGCGCAGGTCGTCGTGCAGGCGGCGCTGTTGCTCGGCCACCTCATCGGCCAGGGCCTCGACGTCGGCCAGGCCGCTCGCCTCCTCCAGCTGTTCGCGCCAGGCCATCTGCTGCATCAGGAACTCGGCGGGCATCGCGGTGTTGCTGTGCGCATCCACCGAGCGGCCGTTGAGCTCGCAGAGGTAGGCGCTGCGCGCGAGCGGGTCCTTCAGGCGGCGGTAGGCCTCGTTGACGCGCACGGCCCACTGCATCGCCACGCGCTGGGCGGCAGCGCCCTGGGCGGCGAAGCGGTCGGGGTGCACCTCGCGCTGCAGGACCTTCCAGCGCGCGTCGAGCTGGGCGGGGTCCTGCTCGTAGCGGGCCGGAACGTCGAAGAGCTGGAAGTCGGTGTCGGAGATGTTCATGGCGAGACGCCGCGCAGGCCGCAACGGTGCCGTGCCCGGCGCCGCAGCCGCGATCGTCAGACGCGGAAGGACTCACCGCAGCCGCAGCGGTCCTTCTCGCGCGGGTTGCGGAACTTGAAGCCCTCGTTGAGCCCCTCGCGCACGAAGTCCAGCTCGGTGCCGTCCAGGTAGGGCAGGCTCTTCGGGTCGATCAGCACCTTGACGCCGTGGCCTTCGAAGACCACATCCTCGGGCGCCACCTCGTCGGCGTACTCCAGCTTGTAGGCCAGGCCCGAGCAGCCGGTGGTCTTGACGCCCAGGCGCACGCCGACGCCCTTGCCGCGGCGGGCGAGGTAGCGGGTGACGTGCCGGGCGGCGGCTTCGGTGAGCGTGACGGCCATGGTGATTGACGGGTGTTCGGGTCGGGAGCCGGGTATGGGACCGGTCGGCGAGGGGTTGCGGGCGGGTCGGTCGAGTCGGTCGGTGCGTTCAGACCACGCGAGCGGGGCTCAGGCGCCGCTGCCGTGCTTGGCCTTGTAGTCGTCCACCGCGGCCTTGATCGCGTCCTCGGCCAGGATCGAGCAGTGGATTTTGACCGGCGGCAGGGCCAGTTCCTCGGCGATCTGCGTGTTCTTGATCGTCAGCGCCTCGTCGAGCGTCTTGCCCTTGACCCATTCGGTGACCAGCGAGCTCGACGCGATGGCCGAGCCGCAGCCGTAGGTCTTGAAGCGCGCGTCCTCGATCAGGCCGGTGGCGGCGTTGACCTTGATCTGCAGCTTCATCACGTCGCCGCAGGCGGGGGCGCCGACCATGCCGGTGCCGACGTCCTCGTCGTCCTTGCCGAAGGCGCCGACGTTGCGGGGGTTTTCGTAGTGGTCGATGACCTTGTCGCTGTATGCCATGTCGATCTCCTGGTCAGTGCGCAGCCCATTGGATGGAGCTGATGTCGATGCCTTCCTTGAACATGTCCCACAGGGGGGAGAGCTCGCGCAGCTTGGCCACGCGCTCGGTCAGGGTGGCCACCGCGTAGTCGATGTCGGCCTCGGTCGTGAAGCGGCCGATCGTGATGCGCAGGCTCGAGTGCGCCAGCTCGTCGCTGCGGCCGAGCGCGCGCAGCACGTAGCTGGGCTCCAGGCTGGCGCTGGTGCAGGCCGAGCCGGACGACACCGCGATGCCCTTGACGCCCATGATCAGCGACTCGCCTTCGACGAAGTTGAAGCTGATGTTCAGGTTGTGCGGCACGCGGCGCGCCAGGTCGCCGTTGATGAAGACCTGCTCGATCTTCGTCAGCCCGTCGACCAGGCGGCGGTGCAGGGCGCCGATGCGCGCGTTCTCGGCCGCCATTTCCTCCCGGGCGATGCGGAAAGCCTCGCCCATGCCGACGATCTGGTGCGTGGGCAGGGTGCCGGAGCGCATGCCGCGCTCGTGGCCGCCGCCGTGCATCTGGGCTTCCAGGCGCACGCGCGGCTTGCGGCGCACGTAGAGCGCGCCGATGCCCTTGGGGCCGTAGGTCT
>DAOLLE010000009.1:0-17684 GCA_035331205.1 Burkholderiaceae bacterium | reverse complement strand
GGGCATGGCGGGAGTGCAGCAGGTCGCCCAGGCAGACCAGCTCGCGCGCGCGCAGCGCCGCGATCAGGCCGCTCAGGCGCGCCAGCGACTCGGCGCCGCTGCCGCCCGGCACCGGCACGCCCAGGCGGCGAAAGCTCTGCGCCTTGCCCAGGTGCACGTCGGCCACGAGCAGCATCGACTGCGCCGGCCACCAGAGCGCGCGCTCGGGCAGCAGCCAGAGCGCCTCGCCGGCCAGCTCGACCGCGCAGCCGCCCGGCGGGGGAACGGCGGGCCGGGCCGTCAGACGACCAGCAGCCGCAGCGCGGCGTCGAGGTGCTCGGTGGGGCTGCGCTTGAAGCCCGAGCGGGCGTAGCGCTGCAGCCGGCCGACGCAAAAGCTCGTCAGCACCGAGGCCAGTGCGGCCGACTCCACCGTCGGCGTCTCGGAGCCGCGCGCCTGCACGGCCAGCCGCAGGCTCTGGCGCAGCTGCGACTCGATGCGGTCGAAGAACTGGTTCATGCGCGCCTGCAGCCGCTCGTGCTCGAACACCAGCGCGTCGCCCACCATCACCCGCGTCATGCCCGGGTTCTTGTCGGCGAACTGCAGCAGCACCGCCACGCTGCGCGCGGCCTGCACCTGGCCGTCGGTCTCGCGCTCGGCGATCTGGTTGATCAGCGTGAACACGCTGCCCTCGATGAACTCGATCAGCCCCTCGAACATCTGCGCCTTACTGGCGAAGTGGCGGTACAGCGCCGCCTCGCTGACCTCCAGCCGGGCGGCCAGCGCCGCGGTGGTGATGCGGTCCACCCCAGGCTGCTCGAGCATTTGCGCCAGCGCCTGCAGGATCTGCACCGCCGCTCGCCCGGCTTCGGCCGCTTGCGCGCCGGCGCAGCGGCCACCGGCGCCGTCGGCATCGCCGGCTCGCCCTCACTCGCCTCGGCCGGCGGCTGCACGAAATCGTCGGCGGGCAGGCCAGAAGCGGAGACGGGCAACTCGGGCATGGGATGAGGGTGGGGAAGAAGGGCTGCGCAGGCCGCTGGTGCACGGCCCGACGATCGATCACGCGGCCGCGCTCAGCCGCAGCGCAGGGCCGCCGACCGGGTCAGCGCCTGCAGGCTGCGAATTCTGTCACACACGTACACAGGTCGACGGTAGAGGCGAACCCCCACCTCCGGGCCGTGCGTGCTGCGCCGCAGCCAGCGCTGCATCCACACGCTGCGCATGCCGACGCGGCGCGCGGCCTTCTGGTGGGCCAGCGTGTCCTCGACCAGCACGCACTCGCGCGGGGCCACACGCAGGCGCACCGCGACATGGCGCAGCATGCGGGTGTCCGGCTTCGGCCGCAGCTGGCCGAACATGCGCATCTGGTCGATCGCGATCACGCCGCGGAAGAAGCGCGCCAAGCCCAGCGCGCCCAGCACCCGCTCGGCGTAGGCGGCCGGCGCGTTGGTGAGGATGAACTTCGTGCCGGGTAGGCGCGCCAGCGCCGCCCGGTCGTGCGCGTGCGAGCGCAGCCGTGCCTCCAGCCCCGGGAGCAGGTGGGTGTGGTGCAGGAAGTGCGGCGCCTGGATGCCGTGGTGGCGCATCAGCCCGAGCAGCGTGGCGCCGTAGCGCTGCCAGTAGTGGCCGCGCAGGCGGTTCGCCTCCTCGGCCGACACCGCCAGCTCGCGCTCGATGTAGGCGTTCATCGAGCGGTCGATCATCCCGAACGCCGCGTGCGAGGCGTCGTGCAGGGTGTTGTCGAGGTCGAAGAGCCAGACCGGCCGGCCCGACCGGGCAGCGCGCGCAGACCGGTCGCCGCTCACGCCTGCAGGTCGCCGAAGGCGTCGGCGGCGCTCAGCTCCAGGCCGATGCTGGTCAGCGGCAGCCGGGCGGCGTCGCCCTCCCCCTCCGGCTCGTGCAGCACCCAGCCCACCGGCTCGCGCCGGAACAGCTCCAGCCGGCGGTAGGCGGCGAACTTGCCCCCCCGGTCATAGGCCGCCGTCGAGTCCGACAGCACCTCGACGATCAGGCAGGGCGCCTGGATCGCCAGCGCACGCGCGCGGTCCGCCTCGTCGCAGCTGACCATCACGTCGGGGTAGAACACCGCGTCGGCGGCCTCGACCTCCAGCTTCATGTCCGTCGGATAGGCCCGGCAGCGCGTGCCGCGCAGGTGCTCCCGAAAGCGGGCCGCCAGCGCGCCGGCCACCAGCACATGTTCCTGGCGGGCCGCCACCCTGGCGAAGACCTCGCCGGCCACGTACTCGTTTCGGGTCGGCTGCTGGGCCTCCCAGGCGAAGTAGGCAGGGCGGTCAAAGCGCTCTTGCTGCTGCGGCAGTCCCATGGCAGTGTTGCTCGGCAGGGGCAGGTGGAGGTCGGGCGCTCAGTGCGAGCGGATCATCGTGCCATAGGCCTGGTCGGTCAGGATCTCCAGCAGCATGGCGTGCGGCACACGGCCGTCGACGATGTGCACCGTGTTCACGCCGCTCTTGGCCGCGTCCAGCGCGCCGGCGATCTTGGGCAGCATGCCACCGGAGATGGTGCCGTCGGCCACCAGCTCGTCGATGCGCCGCGCGGTCAGGTCGGTCAGCAGGTTGCCGTCCTTGTCCAGCACGCCCTTGATGTTGGTCAGCAGCATCAGCTTCTCGGCCTTGAGCACTTCGGCGAGCTTGGAGGCCACCAGGTCGGCGTTGATGTTGTAGCTCTCGTTGGCCGCGCCGAAGCCGATCGGGCTGATCACCGGGATGAACTGGTCGTCCTGCAGCGCCTTGACCACGCTGGGGTCGATCGACTCGATCTCGCCGACCTGGCCGACGTCGTGCTCCTTGCTTGGATCGTCCTTGTCGAGCAGCTTGAGCTTGCGTGCGCGGATCAGCCCGCCGTCGCGACCGGTCAGGCCCACCGCCTTGCCGCCCGCGGCATTGATCAGCCCGACGATGTCCTGCTGCACCTCGCCGGCCAGCACCCACTCGACCACGTCCATGGTCTCCTCGTCGGTGACGCGCATGCCCTGGATGAAGGTGCCCTTCTTGCCGATCTTGGCCAGCGCCTAGTCGATCTGCGGGCCGCCACCGTGCACCACGATGGGGTTCATGCCCACCAGCTTGAGCAGCACGATGTCCTCGGCGAAGTCCTGCTGCAGCGCCGGGTCGGTCATCGCGTTGCCGCCGTACTTGATCACCAGCGTCTTGCCGTGGAACTTGCGGATGTAGGGCAGCGCCTGCGACAGGATCTCGGCCTTGTCGCGCGGAACGATGTGGGAGAGGTCGATGGGCGCGTGCGTCATGGCGGGCTCCGGGAAATGGGGGCAGGGGATGGCCGGTTGGCAGGGAGCAGGGCGCCGTCGCGCCCGCTGATCAGCCAAAGATTCTAGGAGCGCCACGGCATCGGCCACACAGGCCGCACAAACGCTGCGCTTACGGCGCCGATGCGTACCTGCCACGCCATTGCAATGGGACACATGCGCCCGATTTGCGCGCTCGGCCCATGCTGGAGCGATTCCGTCTCGTTCTGGAACGAACCATGGGAACCGCCTCGACCCGCATTGCCGCTGTCCGCCATCGCGGCGCGGTCGGCCCGGCGCTGCCGGTGACCGTACTGCTGTGCGCCGCCTGCTGGCTGCACCCCTGCGCCGAGGCCGCCGGCCCTGCCTCAGGGGTGGCCAAAAGCGTGCCGCCCGCATCGGCCCGGCTCGACCCGGAACTGCTGCAGGATTTGATGGGTTGGGCGGTGCGACTCACCGGTCTGCCCGCGCCCGCGTTGCTGCCGCGGCTCACGCCGCTGCCGGAGGCCGCGCTGGCGGCCCGGGTCTGCCCGGACCAGCCGCGCCACTGCCGCACGCTGATGGCGGTGTACGACACCGATCGTCAGGAGGTGCTCTACCGCGACAGTTTGGATTTGCGCGACGAGACCGACCAGTCCTTCGTCGTGCACGAGTTCATCCACCACCTGCAGCACCTGAGGGACGGCGACGCGCTGTTCGCGGACTGCCCGCGCGTCGTCGCGGCGGAAACCCAGGCCTACGCGGCGCAGAACCGCTACCTGGCGCATTTCCGCCAATGGCGCCGAGTCGGCGAGATGCTGCGCTTCATGCACTGCCACAGCGCGGCCACCGAACCGGAGGTGCGGCCGGGCGGCCCGGCGGCGCTGACCTCACGCTCGCCGCAGGGCCGGTGACGCCGGTCGTCCCAGATGCCTGCGTGCCCCCGCAGGCCTGTGCCACTCAGTGCGGCCGAGGCGGTGGGACCCGCCGCCGACTGAAGGGGTCGGGCAGGCTGGCGGGCAGGTCGCCCAGCGCCGCCGGGACGCTCGGGACGGCATCGACCCAGCCGGCGACCGCGCTCACCCGTGCGGCCGCGGTGTGCCGGGATCGGGAGGCCTCGGGCCAGGCCGCCGGCAGCGCCAGGCAGGCCACCGTCGCACGGCACCAAACAGGCCAGGCCAGCCAGCCCTCATCGAGGTGCTGCAGCCAGCCGTGCTCACGCAGGACGCGCAGGTCTGCCAGCGTGGCGCCACGGGCCAGCGCCTGGCGGGCCTCGAAGGGGTTGCCCAGCGTCGCAAGGGACTGCACCGCCGCCTGCACCGCCAACGGCAGGGCCTGCCAAGCCTCGTGCACCTGCAGCGCCAGGCCAAAGGGCTGGCCGATGCCCAGGGCCACGCTGGCCTCGTCCAGCCAGTTCAAGCCGAAGGCCTCGCCGGGCTGTCCGTCGAGGTCCTCGACGCGGCGCAACTCCTCGCGCAGCGCCTCGGGCCCCAGCAGGGTCACCAGGCGCGCGGCCACCTCCAGCGCCCAGGGCCAGCCACCGGTGTGCGGCAGCAGCTCGTCGACCAGCGACGCCTTCGCGTCGGCGGGCACCCCGAGATCACCGGCCGGCTGCAGGCGCCGCAGCAGCAGCGCCCTCGCCGCTGCGGGCGTCAACTCGTCCACCGGCAACCGCCAGGCCACCTCGGGCGTCGGCAGCGGGCGCCGGCTGGTGGTCAAGACCTGCAACCGAGGCGGCAGGGACGGAGGCAGGGCCTCGGCCGCCCGTCCCATGCCGTCGGGCTCGACCCAGTCGTCGCTGACCCCGTCGAGCACGATCAGCCGCGGCCTGGCCCCACCGCCACCGGCCGCCGCACCAGTCGCCGCACCCGGCGCCCAGCTCTGCGCCACGCCCTGCAGCAGCTGCGGCCAGCCGTTGCCGCTGGCCGCCGCATCGATCCAGCACAGGTCGTGGCTGCCCCGCGCCTGCAGCTGCGCCGCCAGCTCCCGCGCCAGCGCGCTTTTGCCGATGCCCGGCGGCCCGCTCAGGCCCACCCATGGGCTGCCGCTCCCTGGGCTCAGCAGGGCCTGCAGCCGCGCGAGCTCGGCCTCCCGCCCGATCAACGCGGACCTGGGTGGTGCGGGCACCGGCACGGGGGCAGGGCCGGCGCCCGCCCCGAGACCGGGGGTGGGCGCAGGCGCGCACGCGATCGGGGTCCGGGGGAAGGGAGCCGGGGCCGGCGCCGCCTGGGCATGGATCTGCACGTACAGGGCGTAGCAGTCGGTCGATGGCCGGGCGCCGAGCTGCGTCGCCAGCGCCCGACGGCAGGCCTCGTACTGCTCCAGGGCCGCCCAGCGCTGGCCGCCGGCCATCAGCAGACGCATCAGCGCCATGTGGGCGCACTCGTCGGCCGGGTCCAGATCCAGCAGCTGGCGCGCCTGCTCGATGGCCGGCTCGTGCCGCCCGGCGGCCTCGTGGGCCTGCAGCTGTCGGCGCAGCAGCGCCGCGGCCAGCCGACCGACCCGCTCGCGCTGGTTGCGCAGCCATTGGGCAAACAGGTCACTGTCGTCGACATCGAAGCCTTCCAGCAGCGGACCAGGCCAGGCGCCGCTGGCGAAGGCCCGCTCGCTGGCGTCACCGGTTGCGCTGGCGCTGCGCCATTGCGCCAGATCGCTGGTGCAACGCCCCTCGACCAGCGACAGCCCGCCGGCATCCGAATGCAGCACCCCGGGCAGCGTCTGACGCAGCCGCGTCAGTGCGACGCGCAGATTGGCACGTGCGCCCTCCTCCGGCCGGTCGGGCCAGAGCAGCAGCGCCAGCCGGCTGCGGCCCACCGGCCGTGGCTCCACCGCCAGCACGAACAGCGCCGCCCGCTGCCGCAGCGACAGCTGCGCCGATATGTCCCGTCCCTGCCAATGCAGCACCGGCGGCCCCAGCAGCTGCATCTGCAGCACCGTCCCTGCCCCATGAATCTGATCCATGTCACCTCTCCCGGCCCGATGTCCGGCCCCCGCCCCGGGTCACGTTGGGCGGCGGGCCTTTACTGGATTCTGCGGATCCTGCAAATGTGCGAAAGTCCCCAAAATAGGTAGCCTAGCTTGACCAGGGACAAGACAGATGCGCTACCGATTGGCCACCGAAGCCGACTTTCCGGTCTTGCTGGAACTGCTGAGGCACAACCCCCGCCATGCCTTTACCCCGGAAGTCGGGGAGCGGCTCACCGAGGTCTGGAGTGCCTGGCTGGCCCAGGACCGCCACCGCCCCAAGCCGCTGGTGATCTGGGAGGACAGCCAACCCGACGGGCACAGTCTGGCGCAGGCCCTGGGCGCCGGGATGTTCGTCCCGGACGCGGTCTACGACGACCTGCGCGACACCCCGGCGGACCACCCCTGGCCCTATCTGGCCGACCGCCTGCTGCGCCGCCACCTGGCCGGCGAACCGGTGATCCTCGACACCGCGGCCATCGCCCGGGGCAACGGCGGCGCGGGATTGAATCTGGTCGTCACCCACTACCTGCAGCGCCAGCACGACCTGACCCATCCGGACTGCCTGCGCATGCTGCCGCTGGCGCCGATGGCCTGGTACTTCTGCTTCGCCGGCAACAACCTGCGGCGCATCCTGGGCGAGGTCTACGGCGAATCGGCCGCTGCCTATGTCCAGGCGGGCGGCTTTCGCGTGCTGCGGCGCTTCCCCGCCGCCCCCGGCCTACCGGCCGAGAGCGACCCGCACCTGTGCGAGCTGGAGCGCAGTGCGCTACCGCCGGCGGCCTTCAACGCGATGTCGCTGTGGGTCATCCACCCACCCGCACCACAGCTGGGGCTGGCGCCCTCGCAGCAAGCCGTCGCCCAGTTGGCCCTGGTGGGCGAAACCGACCAGCGCATCGCCGCGCGCCTGCAGATCTCGCCCGACGCAGTCAAGCAGGCCTGGCGCGGCATCGTCATGGCGGCCGCCAGCGTCATTCCCGAGCTGCGTGACCTCGGCGACAGCAGCGTCAGCCACCGCGTGCGCGGCACCGAGCGCCGCCGGGTCGTGGTGGAGTACCTGCGCCAGCACCTGGAGGAGCTGCGCCCCTGGCCCCGGGTCCGCCGGGCCGGCGGCCCAGGCTGAGTCGGGTCGGTGCTGCCGCGTCATCGAACCGCTGCCATGCACTTTCGCCTCGCTACCGAAGCCGACCTGCCGGACTGCCTTGCGCTGCTGCGCTCGGCGGGGCTGACCCGCCTGAGCCCGCGCGTCTGGGCAGGCTTGCCGGAGCTGCTGCGCCGGCACCTGCGGGCCGACCGACAGCGCCCGAAGAGCGTGATGCTCTGGGAGCAGCTGCAGCCCGACGGCACGGCGATCCTGCAGGCCTTCGGCGTCAGCCTGTTCGTCGACGACGCGACCTACGACGCGCTGCGCGACGGTGATGCCCCCTATTTCGCCGAGGCGCTGTGCACAGCCTGGCTGGACGACCGGGCAGGAGTGCTGAGCGCCGACGCGATCGCCCGCGACAACGCCGGCGGCGGACTCAATGTGGTGGCGCCGTTCTACGTGCAGCGCCACCACGACCTGAATCACCCGGTCAGCCGGCGCCTGATGCCGCTCGGCGCGGCGGCCTGGTTCTTCTGCCACGGCGGCTACAACGTGCGCCGCATCCTCTGGGAGGCCTATGGGCAGCCCTCGCTGGGGTACCTGCTGGCGGGTGGCTTCCGCCACCTGCGCAGCTTTCCGGCGCCCGCCGACGGCCCGCGCGACTGCCAGCCGCACTGGTGCGAGGTCACCCGCGAGGACCACGCCCGGCCCGCGGCCTTCAACGCGATGGCAATGTGGGCGATGGTCCCGCCCCCGCCGCGCATGCACCTGCCGCTGTCGCAGCAGTCGGTGGTCATCCTGGCGCTGCAGGGCGACACCGACCAGCGCGTCGCCGCACGCCTGCAGATCTCGCTCGACGCGGTCAAACAGGCCTGGCGCGCGATCTCGGCCGCCGCGGCGCCCTTCGTTCCCGAGCTGCACGACCCACCCGGCGACGGCTCAGGCCTGGGAGTGCGGGGCGCTGAACGCCGCCGCGTGGTGGTCGAATACCTGCGCCAGCACATGGAGGAGCTGCGGCCCTGGCCGAGACGGGCCCGCGCACGCAGCGCTACACGATGATGAAGTCGTCGGCCGCCAGCAGGGGCCGTGTATCCAGCACCGCCAGCTGCGTCAGACCGCCTGCGCCCGAACCGTTCGAGTCGTAGTAGAGGATGCCCGTCGAGGTGTTGTAGATCAGAAAGTCATTGGCGTCGGCTGCGCTGGTCACGCCCGCACCGCTGCGCAACATGCCGGCGGAGAGGGTACTGCGACCGGCAAAGGCGGTGAAGATGGCGTCGTCCAGGGCGATCCCGTCGAACCGACCGTCGAAATCGGTGATGTGGTCGAGATTGGTGCGCACGTTTGGGGCCAAATTGAAGAGGAACAGGTCCGCACCCGCACCACCCGTCAGGGTGTCGTTGCCAGCACCGCCGTCGAGGGCGTCGTTCCCTGTGCCGCCCACCAGGTAGTCGTTGCCCGCCAGACCGATCAACGTGTCATTGCCGTTCACCCCGTAGAGGGAATTCGCCCCCGCGTTGCCGGTGAGTGAATTCGCCAGCGTGTTCCCAACACCCCACACGGCGCTGGCGGACAACACGAGCGCCTCCACCTCGGCCGGCAAGGAGTAGGACACCGAGCTGGTCACGCTGTCCTGCCCCTCGCCCGCAAGCTCGATGACCCTGTCGAGGGCGGAGTCGACCACGTAGCTGTCGTTGCCTGCTCCGCCCGCCATCGAATCTCCACCCGCACCGCCGTTCAGCACGTCATTGCCCGCCCCACCCACCAGGGTGTCCGTGCCCGCATCGCCACTGAGGACGTCGTTGCCGACGCCGCCCACCACCGAGTCATTGCCGGCGCCCCCGGCCAGCGAGTCGTTGCCCCCGTTGCCGACGAGGGTGTCGTTGCCGGCCGCGCCGGAGAGGGTTTCGTTCGCCAGGCTGCCGTTCAGGGCATCGTTGCCGGCGGTGCCGGTGAGGTTGCGGGTCCAGTTCACCGTCAGGACAAAGGCATCGGCCGCGGTGGCGCCTTCGGTATCGGTGGCCGTGACCACAATGTTCAGCGCCGTTGGTGCCCGGGTGGCCGAGGCATAGGCCGCGCCAGGCGTGCCGCTGAAGCTGCGGGAGGCCGCATCGAAGGTCAGCCAAGCCGGCAGCGCGGCCCCACCGGCCAGGTGGGCACTCAGCGTGAAGCCTGCACTGTCGGCATCGGTGAACATGCCGGCGGGCAGCGTGGCGTGGAACGCCCAGTCCTGCGCCGCCTGCTGGTCGGGCATTGGCTGCACCAACGTGGGCGGCAGGTTGACATGGCCAGTCACTTGAACGTTGAGGAGTGCTTGCGCTGCGCCGCCGTGCAGGTCGGTGATCTGCGCGGTCAGCGCCGCCGCGCCAGTGAAGCCAGCCGGGGCGGTGTACGTCCAGGTGCCGTCGTTGTTGCGAACCAAGCTGCCGACACTGGCGCTGGCCGTGGCAACTTGCAGAACGTCACCCACATCAGGGTCGACGAACCCGCCCATCAGCGTGGTGGACTGGATCACCAGGGGCTGACCGGAAGTCGCCGTGAGCGGTTGGGGTGCCGGCCCGACGAACACCGGGTTGTCATTCACTGCGGACACTGAAAGACTGAGTGCGGCGTTGTCGGTCAGGCTGCCATCGCTGACGGTGTAAGTCACCCCCGGGACGCTGCCGTTGTAGTTGGTCAGCGGGGTGAAGCGGTAGGCCCCATCGCCGTTGATCACCAGGCTGCCCACGCCGGCGATGACCGCCGTCTGCCCGGCGCTGAAGCTGCCACTCACGCCAGAGATGCTGTAGCCGGTGACACTGAGGGGGGCGCCGTCCAGGTCGCTGTCGTTGGTCAGCACGTTGCCGGTGATCGGGCCGGCGTCCTCGACACCGCTGCCACTGTCGTCGACCGCAGCCGGAGCATCGTTGCCGGCAGAGACCGACAGCGTCAACGTGGCAGAGCTGTTGAGCAAGCCGTCGGTCACCGTGTAGGTCACCCCCGGCACGCTGCCGTTGTAGTTGGCCAGCGGGATGAAGTTGTAGGCGCCATCGCCGTTGATCACCAGACTGCCCACGCCGGCGATGACCGCCGTCTGCCCGGCGCTGAAGCTGCCACTCACCCCCGCAATGGCATAGCCAGTGACGCTGAGGGGGCTGCCCTCCACGTCGCTGTCGTTGGCCAGCACGTTGCCGGTGATGGGGTTGTCTTCAGGGCCTGTGGCGCCGTCATTGCGGGCCAAAGGAGCGTCATTGACTGCAGTGACGGTGAGCGCCAGAGTGGCCGTGGCGCTAAGCGAGCCGTCGGTCACCGTGTAGGTCACGACCGGCACGCTGCCGTTGTAATTGGAGGTCGGGGTGAAGCTGTAGGCCCCGCCCGCACCGAGGGTCAAGCTGCCCACGCCGGCGATGACTGCAGTTTGGCCGGCACTGAAGCTGCCGCTCAGCCCTGAGACGGTGAAGCCGGTGACGGTCAGCGAATTGCCTTCCAGGTCGCTGTCGTTGCCTAGCACATTGCCCGTCAGGGCGCCGGAATCCTCTGCGCGGCTGCCGATGTCGTTGACCGCCGTCGGCGCATCGTTCACGGCCGTGACCGTCAGCGTCAACGTGGCACTGCTGTTCACGCTACCGTCGCTCACGGTGTAAGTCACCAACGGCGCATTGCCGACGTAGTTGGCCGCCGGGGTGAATGCGTAGGATCCATCGGCGTTGATCGCCAGACTTCCGACCCCGGCGATGCTGGCGGTCTGCCCGGGATTGAAGCTGCCGCTCAGCCCCGCAACGGTGTATCCGGTGAGGCGAAGGGAGTTGCCATCCACGTCGCGGTCGTTGGTGAGGACGTTGCCGGTGATCAGGCTGTCTTCAGGGCCCACACCGCTGTCGTTTATGGCCAGAGGGGCGTCGTTCACCGGCGTGACGATCAGCGCCAGCGTGGCGCTGCCGGTCAGGCTGCCGTCGCTCACGGTGTAAGTCACCCCCGGCACGCTGCCGTTGTAGTTCGGCAGCGGGGTGAAGCTGTAGGCACCGTTGGCATTGATCACCAGGCTGCCGACCCCGGCGATGCTGGCGGTCTGCCCGGCGCTGAAGCTGCCGCTCACGCCTGCAATGGTGTAACCGGTGACGCTGAGGGAGTTGCCCTCCACGTCGCTGTCGTTGCTCAGCACATTGCCCGCCAGGGCGCCGGAGTCCTCTGCGCGACTGCTGCTGTCGTTGACCGCCGTCGGAGCGTCGTTCACGGCGGTGACGGTCAGCGTCAGCGTGGCGCTGCCAGTCAGACTGCCGTCGCTCGCGGAGTAAGTGACCCCCGGCACGCTGCCGTTGTAGTTCGGCAGCGGGGTGAAGCTGTAGGCGCCGTTGGCGTTGATCACTAGGCTGCCGACCCCGGCGATGCTGGCGGTCTGCCCCGCGCTGAAGCTGCCGCTCACGCCTGCGATGCTGTAGCCGGTCACGCTGAGGGGGTCGCCATCCGGGTCGCTGTCGTTGCTCAGCACATTGCCGGTGAGGGCGCCGCCGTCCTCCGCGCCGCTGGCGCTGTCGTTGCTGGCCAGCGGTGCATCGTTGACATTGGTGTACTGACTCGGCAGGAAGTTCGCCCCCACCAGGCGGCCGACGCTCACGCCCTGCAACACGGCCAGGGTGGCCGGCGGGCTGGCACTGGCGCCCTGGCCGTCGGGGTCGAAAACGATGTGGGTGTCCGCGCCAACCTGCTGGGCGCTCAGGTGGCCGCTGCTGAAGGGGTTGGAGCCGCTCACGAAGCCGATCGCCGCGTTGGCCAGCACGGCGCTGACGTCCAGCACGTCACCTCCCGCGCCGGCCTGGAAGTCGGTGATCTGCAGCGGGTCCGCGGTCAGGGCGGTCGAGGAGCCGTCGAGGTTCGAGTAGCTGCGCATGCCCAGCCGCTGAGTGAGGAACTGCTCGTGGGTCACCTTGAAGGTATCCGAGCCGGCGCCGCCGGTCATCGAGACTTGGATGCCACCGGAGACGCTCAGGGTGTCGTTGCCGGCACCACCGTCCAGCGTCACATGCGCCATGCCTCGACTGGCGTCGTTGTCGGCTTCGCTGTCCTGGGCGGTGAGGCTGTCGTCATCGTCACCGCCCAGCAGGACGATCTCGGTCTGTCCGCCGGTGGTGTCCACCATCGAGTCGACCCGCAGGTTGTCGTTGCCGCTGCCACCTTCCAGACGAGCCATCTCCACACCCTGAGAGCGGAAAGGATCGCCAAAGTCACCGTTGGAAAAGGTGGCACTCAGGCTGTCCGCACCGGCACCGCCGATCAGGGTGGATTGGCCGTCCCACAACGAGGTGATGAGGTCATCACCGTCACCACCATCGACGGTGAGACGGTCGGCGTTCGAGGATTCGACGGTGTCATTGCCGGCACCGGCCACGATGGAGGACTTCGAGTTGATGTCACCGCCCAAGCTGCGGATGAAGTCGTTGCCGCTCGTGATCGCCTGAGCCGGGTCCACGAAGTCGCCGTAGATTCGCACATCCTGGCCGCTGGCTTCGATCTGGTCGTTGCCATCTCCGCCGATCAGCGTGGTGCCCTTGATGACAGTCGGTTCATAGGGCACACGGACAAAATCCTCCTCCCGTGAGCTGATGACGTCGTCCCCACTGCCGCCGTCGATCAGGCCTCCTCCGACGAGGACGGCTCCTGCGATCGGCAGCCCCGCCGAAAGCAGGTCCGCGCCCGCGCCGCCGTAGAGGCTGTCGATGCCCGCATGGCCCCACACCGTGTCGTTGCCGTCACCCGCATCGACGAAGTCATCGCCTTCGCCGGCCAGGATGGAGTCGTTGCCGTCCTGGCCGTAGATGACGTCGTTGCCGGCGCCGGTGGTGATCGAGTCGTCGCCACTGCCGATGGCACTGCTGACATCGCCGCCGTAGACGGTGTCGTTGCCGCCGGCGCCGTCCATGGTGTCATTGCCCCCAAAGCCCTCCAGCAGGTCATCTGCGACCGTACCAGCCAGACTCTCCGCCCCAGCGCTGCCGCCGATCAGGGCCTGGGGCGTCACGGCCAGCGCTGCCGCAACGGACTTCGGGGAGGCGGTGGCCGCCGCCTGCAGCTGCGCAATCGATTGGGGGTCGACAGGCGTCAGGCTGGAGTCATCCTGAAGGTCGAACCACCAGGCGTGGCTCTCCGGATCGAACGCGGCGCCATCGTGGCGGAGCGTCCTGATGGGTGTCGTTGAAGGCTGTGCCATGTTGAACCTCCGGGCTGATGTGAGTGCAGCAAGTGCTCGTGTGTTGGGTCCTTGGTCGCTCTGCCGCAGGCCGTCCGATCCGGTCGGGCCGGTCGAAAGGGCCTCGCGACTGCGCCCGTCCGAAGTGGACCGAAGGCGCGTTGCAGCGGCGCTTCCTGAATCCCGGAAATCTCGTTGTCGCCAACGGGGCTTGAAACGCTGTGGAAACGCTCTTTGAACGCCCCTTGGCCAGAGTCGCCGTGAGGCCGGGGTGAGCATGTCGCCTCGACCCGAACGGTCTGCCGAGGAGACACCCGATGAGCCTGCCCGACCCCGTGGCGCTGAGCCGCGCCTACTTCGACGCCTGGAACCGCCACGACCTGGCGGGCGTGGCGGCCACCTTCGCGCCGCAGGGAACCTATCGCGACCCCTTCACCCCTGGCCCATTGGGCGGCGAGGCCTTGGGCGGCTATGCCACAGCCTTGCTGGAAGGGCTGCCCGACGCAGCCTTTTTGTACACCGGCCCCTTCCCTGCGGGCAACACGGCCACCTGTGTGCCCTGGGTGCTGACTGGCCGACACACCGGCACCTTCAACGGCATTCCGCCCACGGGACGGGCCGTGCGGCTGGAAGGGGTGGACTGGATCACCGGGGCCGAAGGCGGCATCACCGAGCTGGTGGGCTACTTCGACAGCGCCAGCTTCCTGCGCCAGCTCGGCCTGAATCTGGTGCCGCAGCCGGGCTGACCCTGCTGCGCAGCGGCCATATTCCCCTCGAGCCGTCCCATCCACCCGATCCATTCAACCCGTTCGCCCGATGGCGAGGAGCCGCGATGAAATACATGATCTGCTGGTACGAGCGCCCCCACGGTTCGGCCGCCGACTACGAGAGCGTGCAAAAGCGTGTCCTGGCGGTCTTCGGTGCCTGGAAGCCACCCGAGGGGTTCAGGGTCGAGCGCTTCCTGATCCGTGTGGGCGACTGGGGCGGCTTTGCCCTGGTCGAGTGTGACGACGCCGCCACGGTGCACCAGTTCTGCACGACCTTCCCGATGTTCGAGTTCAAGGTGCACCCGGTCATCGAGGTGCAGGACGCAGTGCGCGTCGAAATGGCCGCCATGGAATGGCGCGATGGCCTCGGCGCCCGCTGACGGCCGAATTCGATGCCCCTCCCCTCTCACAGGAGCAATGAGTTGTACACACGAACCGTGACCGTGCGCGTGGCGCCCGAAAAGGTCGACGAGGTGGTGGCGCTGTGGCGCAACGAGGCGGTGGCCGCAGCACGCCGGCAGCCCGGCTGCATCGGCGGACAACTGCTCTTCGACCGCGCCAGCGGCAAGGGCATCTCGCATTTCACCTGGGAAACGCAGGCCCAGGCCAACGCCACCGGGCCGGAAAGCGATCACCTCAAGCAGGTGCTGGCGCGCTTCGCGGCCTACTTCGTCGCCCCGCCGGTGGTGGAGCACTGGGAAGTGGCCGCCTCGGGCTGAGAGCGCGCGGCGCGCTCAGCCTCTCAGCCCAGGTAGCGCCGCTCCAGGTGCGCGCGGTAGTGCGCCGGGTTGAGCGGCTCACCGCTGGCGCGCAGGGACAGTTCGGGCGTGGTCCAGCGCGAGGCCTGCATCCAGATCTGCTCGCGCAGCCAGCCGAACACCGGAGTCAGGTCGCCCGCGGCGATGCGACTGTCCAGGTCCGGCGTGGCGCGGCGCATCGCAGCAAACCACTGCGCCGCGTACATCGCCCCGAGCGTGTAGCAGGGGAAGTAGCCGAACGAGCCGGTGGGCCAGTGCACGTCCTGCAGTGCACCGTCGCGGTAATTGCCACGCGTGTCCAGCCCCAGGTAGGCGGCCATGCGTTCGTCCCAGAGCGCCGGAATGTCTTCGGCCTCGGCCTCGCCGCCGATCAGCGCGCGCTCGATCTCGAAGCGCAGCATCACATGCGCCGGGTAGGTCAGCTCGTCGGCATCGACACGGATCAGGCCGGGCTTCACCCGCGTGAGCAGGCGCGCCAGATTGGCGACCGAGAAGGCCTCCTGCTGACCGAAGTGCTGTTCGATCAGCGGCAACAGCAGGCCGATGAAGCCTGGGTGCATGCCCAGCTGCATCTCGAAGGCCAGGCTCTGGCTCTCGTGAATGCCGAAGGAGCGTGCGCGCCCCAGCGGTTGGCCGAGCCAGTCGCGCGGCAGGTTCTGCTCGTAGCGGGCGTGACCGGTCTCGTGGATCACGCCGTACAACGCCTGTTGCAGGTCGTCGTCGCCGTAGCGGGTGGTCAGGCGCACGTCCTCGGGCACGCCGCCGGAAAAGGGGTGGGCGCTCTCGTCGAGCCGGCCGGCACCGAAGTCGAAGTCGAGCAGGCGCATCACCGCCTCGCCCAGGCGCTTTTGCTGGGCGCGGTCGAAGGGACCTCGAGGGTGCAGCACCTCCTCGTCGGCCTGGCGCGCCCGCACCCGCTCGATCAGGCCCGGCAGCCAGCCGCGCAGGTCACCGAACAGGCGCTCCAGCTCGGCGCTGCGCATGCCGGGCTCGTAGCGATCGACCAGCGCGTCATAAGGCGCCAGGCCGGTGGCCTGCGACAGGCACTGCGCCTCCTCGCGCGCCAGGCGCAGCACCGGCCGGAAGTTTTCGATGAAGCCGGCCCAGTCGTTGGCCGGGCGCTGGCTGCGCCAGGCGTGCTCGCAGCGCGCCGTGGCGAGCGTGCGCTCCTCGACCAGCCGCGCGGGCAGCGCGTTGTTGGCCACCCAGTCGCGCCGCATCTCGCGCAGGTTGGCCTGCTGCATCGCGTCCAGCGGCTCCTGCTCGGCCCGGCTGAGCAGATCCGGCAGCAGCGGATCGGTGGCCAGGCCGTGCAGCAGCGTGCCCAGCTCGGCCAGGGCGGCGGCTCGGGCCTCGTTGCCCTTGGGCGGCATGTTGGCGGCCTGATCCCAGCCGGCGATCGCGCCGAGGTGCTCGAGGCGCCAGGCCCGCTGGTTGCGCTGCACCAGGCCGTCGTAGGCCGGCGTGCGGCAGGGCGCCGCCGGGGTGATCGACGCGACCGATGAGGGGTCGATTGCGTTCGGGGCGGTTTCGGTCGCTGGGAAGATCATCGCGCGGAGCTCCTGAGCCCAGTATGGCCAATCCGGCCGCCTCTCACCTCCCACTGACGGGGGATTTCGTTGCATCGACAAGGGATTTCGATGAGCGGGCGTGGCGCCGAAGCCGCATCCCGCACCCCTGATCTCAGCAGCCCCGCCGGCCTCGACTGGCTCAGGGTGTGAACCTACCGGGGAAGAACCAGAGTAAGCCGGCCGTCATCACCAGGTAGCGCAGGAACTTGCCGATCGCCATGTAGCCCACGCAGGGCCAGAAGGGCAGGCGCAGCCAGCCGGCCACGGCGCACAGCGGGTCGCCCACCACGGGCAGCCAGCTCAGCAGGCAGGCCTTGGCACCGAAGCGCTGCAGGATCGCCAGCGCCCGGTATTCGGGGCTGTGGTGGGTGACGCGCTCGTAGGCCTTCTCCGCGCCCCAGCCCATCCACCAGGAAATCGCGCCGCCGAGCGTGTTGCCGGCGGTGGCCACCAACACTGCAGGCCAGAAAAGTTCGGGGTTGAGCTTGACCAGGCCGAAGACCGCCGGCTCGGAGCCCAGCGGCAGCAGCGTGGCCGAGATCGTCGCGATGACGAACACCGTCGACAGGCCGTATTGCGGCAAAGCCAGCGCTGCCAGCAGCGCGGCGACCAGGGATTCGAGCCAGGCTTCCATCGGCCGCGATTGTGCGGTGGCGCGGCCGGCACGCGGGTCAGTGCGGGTTCGTGCGAAGGTTCACGCCCCTATAATCCTGCCTCCTTTTTCAGCACACGCCCCTCCGCGCCGACATGCACATCGGGCCCCACGAACTGCCGAACCGCCTGTTCGTCGCGCCGATGGCCGGCGTGACCGATCGCGCCTTTCGCCGCCTGTGCCGGCGCCTGGGGGCCGGCTACGCGGTGAGCGAAATGGTCAGCTCGCAGCCCCAGCTGCGCGACAGCCGCAAGACCCGCCGCCGCCTGGACTTCGAGGGCGAGCCGGGCCCGATCGCGGTGCAGATCGCCGGCACCGACCCGCTGCAGATGGCCGAGGCCGCGCGCCTGAACATCGACGCGGGTGCGCAGATCATCGACATCAACATGGGCTGCCCGGCCAAGAAGGTCTGCAACGTCTGGGCCGGCTCGGCGCTGATGCGCAACGAGCCGCTGGCGCTGTCCATCGTGCGCGCCGTGGTGGCGGCCTGCGCACCGCGCGGCGTGCC
>DAOLLE010000008.1:0-17969 GCA_035331205.1 Burkholderiaceae bacterium | reverse complement strand
GCTCCGGCGGCTGCAGCGGCGCCAGCGCCCGTCGCACCCGCCGACAGCCGCCCCGCAGCCGTGCCCGGCAGCTTTGCCGACAACCCGATCGTCTACTTCGTCGTCACCGATCGCTTCGCCAACGGCAATCCGGCCAACGACCACGCCTACGGCCGTCAGCGCGAGAAGGATCCGGCCGCCGACGTGGGGACCTTCCACGGCGGCGACCTGAAGGGCCTGACCGGCAAGATCAAGGAGGGCTGGTTCAAGCCGCTGGGCGTCAACGCGATCTGGATCACCGCGCCCTACGAGCAGATCCACGGCTGGGTGGTCGGCGGCAACAAGGAATTCAAGCACTACGCCTACCACGGCTACTACGCGCTGGACTACACCGTGCTCGACCAGGCCATGGGCACGCCCGAGGAGCTGCGCGAGCTGGTGGATACGGCGCATGCCAACGGCATCCGCATCCTCTTCGACGTGGTGATGAACCACCCCGGCTACCTGGACATCCAGACCGCCGTGGACCTGGCCATCCCGGTGCTCTGGCCGCGTGCGCTGGAGCGCGCCACGCTGCAGAACTACCACCGCCAGATCGACTACAACAACTTCGAGTTCCGGCAGTGGTGGGGCCGCCCCTGGGTGCGCGCCGGCCTGCCCGGCTACCTGGAGGGCGGGCGCGACGACCTCACCTCGCAGCTGGCCTACCTGCCCGACTTCCGCACGGAAAGCACCGAGCCCGTCACGTTGCCCACCTTCCTGAAGAACAAGCCCGGCACCCGCGCGGTCGATCTGCCGAACACGACGGTGCGCGGCTACCTCGTGAAGTGGCTGACCGACTGGGTGCGCGACTACGGCATCGACGGCTTCCGGGTCGACACCGTCAAGCATGTCGAGCCCGAGGCCTGGACCGAACTCAAGCGCGCGGCCACGCTGGCGCTGACCGAGTGGAAGGCCAAGAACCCCACGAAGAAGATCGACGACGCGCCCTTCTGGATGACCGGCGAATACTGGGGCCACGGCCCCGAGCGCGGCCGGCTGCACGCGGCGGGCTTCGACAACATGATCAATTTCGACTTCCAGGAGCGTGCGGCCCAACTGGTCAAGGATGGCGAGACCCCCGATGCGCTGTTCGAGCAGTACGCGAAGCTGCAGGCCGGCCAGCCGGCGCAGATGCTCAACTACATCTCCTCGCACGACACCCAGCTCTTCGACCGCCAGCGCCTGATCGAAGCCGGCAGCGCCCTGCTGCTCGCGCCCGGCGGCGTGCAGATCTTCTACGGCGACGAAACCGCCCGCCCGAGCGGGCCGGTGCCTTCCAGCGACCCGCAGCAGGCCACCCGTTCGGACATGAACTGGGCCAGCCCCGATGCGGCCGTGCTGGCGCACTGGCGCCGGCTCGGCAGCTTCCGCGCCCGCCACGTCGCGCTGGCACGGGGCGAGCATGAGCGCCTCGGCAGCGCGACCTACACCTTTGCCCGCCAGGACCGCGCCAGCGGTGACCGCGTCGTCGTGGCGCTGGGCGTGGCCGCCGGTGCGCGAGTGCCGGTGGGCCGGGCCTTTGCCGACGGCGACAGCCTGCTCGATGCCTACAGCGGTCGCCGCCTGACCGTCAGCGCCGGCCATGTGACCGTCGACACCGCTGCCCCGGCCGTGCTGCTCGAAGCCGCACCCTGATTTCCCCCGCCCATTCGCCTTTCGAGAGCCCGCCATGTCACGCATCGACTTCCAGCAGGTCTGCAAGCGCTACGCCCCCGGTCTGCCGCTGACCATCCAGAACGCCGACCTGACCATCGACAAGGGCGAGTTCTGCGTCTTCGTCGGCCCCTCGGGCTGTGGCAAGTCCACCCTGCTGCGCATGGTGGCCGGCCTGGAGGACATCACCTCCGGCGAACTGCGCTTCGACGGCGAGCGCATGAACGAGGTGCCGCCCGCCCGGCGCGGCGTGGCGATGGTGTTCCAGAGCTACGCGCTGTATCCGCACATGACGGTGGCGCAGAACATGGCCTTCGGCCTGAAGGTGGCGGGGGCCTCGTCCGCCGAGATCGACCGCAAGGTGAAACAGGCCGCCGAGATCCTGCAGCTCACGCCGCTGCTGGAGCGCCTGCCCAAGGCCCTGTCGGGCGGCCAGCGCCAGCGCGTGGCGATCGGCCGGGCCATCGTCAAGGAGCCCAAGGTTTTCCTCTTCGATGAGCCGTTGTCCAACCTGGACGCCGCACTGCGTGTGCAGACCCGCCTGGAGATCGCCAAGCTGCACCACGATGTGGGCTCGGCCAGCATGATCTACGTCACCCACGACCAGGTCGAAGCGATGACGCTGGCCAGCAAGATCGTGCTGCTGCACACCGGCAAGCTGATCGAGGAGCGCGGCAGCATCGCCCAGGTCGGCACGCCGATGGCGCTGTACCACCGGCCCGCCAGCCTCTTCGTGGCCGAGTTCATCGGCTCGCCGAAGATGAACATCCTGCCCGGCAAGCTGCTGCAGGGCGATGCCGAGCATGCCGAGGTCGAGGTGGCCGGCCAGCGGATCACCGCTGCGGTGGACGCTTCGGCCATCGCGGCGGGGTCCACCGAGGTGCACCTGGGCATCCGGCCCGAGCACATCCACATCGGCGAGGGTGAGGGCGCGCCGTTGCCGGTCACGGTGCTGCACGTCGAGCGCCTGGGTGATGTGTCGCTGCTGTACGTGCAGGCCAGCACCGGCGCACCGGTCGGGCTGACGGTGCGCGTCGAGGGCAGCGTCCGCCCGGATCCCGGTACCGCCATCACGCTGCGCCTGCGTCCCGAGCACCTGCACCTCTTCGACGCGGGCGGCATGGCCTGCCGGCGCACCGTCGAGCTGCCCACCTGATCCCGATCGACCCGCCGATGTCCCGCCTGGGGCACGGATCGGCACGGAGCTCCTTCATGCGTTTTCCCCGCAGCAGCGGCGTGCTGCTCCATCCCACCTCGCTGCCCGGCGCCCATGGCTCGGGCGATCTGGGTGCATCGGCCCGTCACTTCGTCGACTGGCTGGCCGCCGGCGGCCAGTCGCTCTGGCAGGTGCTGCCGCTGGGCGGCATCGGGCCCGGCAACTCGCCCTACATGAGCAGCTCCGCCTTCGCCGGCAACCTGCTGCTCGTGGACCTGGACGAGTTGCTGCAGCGCGGCTGGCTGAGAGCCGATGACCTGGCCCAGCCGCCGTCGCCGGCCGACCCGCACCGGCTCGACTTCGCGGCGGTGCTGCCCTGGCGGATGTCTCGGCTGGCGCTGGCCGCCGAGCGCTTCCAGCGCGACGCATCCCCCGAGGACCGCTCCGCCCACGATGCCTTCTGCACCGCCCACGCCGACTGGCTGGAGGACCACGCCCTGTTCATGGCGCTGGCCGAGGCCCAGCCCGGGCTCGACTGGTGCGACTGGCCGGCACCGCTGGCCCGGCGCGACAGCGCCGCACTGGCCGATGCGCGCCGCGTACACGCGGGGCGCATCGCCTTCTGGCGCTTCGGCCAGTGGTGCTTCTTCCGCCAGTGGGCGGCATTGCGGGCCTACGCCAGCGAGCGGCAGGTGCGCATCGTCGGCGACATGCCGATCTTCATCGCCCACCAGAGTGCCGAGGTCTGGGCCCGGCCCGATCTGTTCGAGCTCGATGGCGCCGGGCGACCGACAGTGGTCGCCGGCGTGCCGCCCGACCTCTTCGCCGAGACCGGCCAGCGCTGGGGCAACCCGCTGTACCGTTGGCTGGCCCATGCGGCCGAGGGCTATCGCTGGTGGATCGAGCGGGTGCGTCGCAGCTTCGAGCTGGTGGACATCCTGCGCATCGACCATTTCCGCGGCTTCGCCGGTTACTGGGAGATCCCCGCCAGCGAGCCCACTGCGATGCGCGGCCGCTGGGTGCCCGGTCCGGCCGCGGCCCTGTTCCAGGCCATCACCGGTGCGCTGGGCGAGCTGCCCATCATTGCCGAGGACCTGGGCGTGATCACGCCGGACGTGGAGGCGCTGCGCATCGCCTTCGGCTACCCCGGCATGCGCATCCTGCAGTTCGCCTGGGGCGAAGGGGCCGATGGCGGCGGGGCGGAAACCCGCTTCCTGCCGCATCAGTACCTGCCGGACTGTGTGGTCTACACCGGCAGCCACGACAACGACACCACGCTGGGCTGGTGGCAGAGCGCACCCGAGTCCACCCGCCACCACCTGCGCGAGTACCTGGCCAGCGACGGCCGTGCGCCGCATTGGGACCTGATGCGCGCCGCCAGCGCCAGCGTGGCCGACCTGGCGATCCAGCCGATGCAGGACGTGCTCGGCCTGGGCAGCGAGCACCGCATGAACTTTCCCGGTACGCCCACCGGCAACTGGAGCTGGCGCTTCACCTGGGACCAGGTGCCGCCGGAAGCCGCTGCCCGGCTGCACCGCATGGCGGCGCTTTACGGCCGCTTGCCCCGGCCGGTGGCCCCGGCCACCGCCAACGGCTGAGGACCTGCGAGCGCGCCGACCATGGACCATCCCCCATCGCCACCGCTGCGCCCGGTTCAGCCGGAGGACCTGCACCGTCCGCGCTACCACTTCACCGCGCCGCGGGGCTGGCTCAACGACCCCAACGGCATCATTCACGACGGCGAACGCTGGCACCTCTACTACCAGCACAACCCGTCGGCCGCGCACTGGGGCGACATCCACTGGGGCCACGCCACCAGCCGCGACCTGCTGCACTGGCAGGATGAGCCGATCGCGCTGGCTCCCACCCCCGGCAGCCCGGACCAGGGCGGTTGCTTCTCCGGCTGCACCACCGTGGTCGACGGCCTGCCCACGCTCCACTACACCGGCTACACGCCCGAGCGCCAGGTGCAGTGCGCCGCCACCAGTCCCGACTGGCAGCACTGGACCAAGCGGCCGGAGCGCACCATCGCCGAACCGCCGCCCGGCGTGGGCCACACCGACTTCCGCGACCCCTACGTCTTCCAGCACGGTGGCGCCTGGTACCTGCTGGTGGGCGGCTCGATCCGCAGCGAGCGCGGGCTGGTGCTGCTCTACCGCAGCGAGGATGGCATCGGCTGGCACTACCTGCACCCGCTGTACACGGCGGCCGACCTGACCCAGGGCGTGCTCTGGGAGTGCCCCAACTTCTTCCCGCTGGACGGTCGCTGGGTGCTGACCGTCTCGGTGTGGCCCAACCTGGCGGCGCGCTGGTTCGTCGGCCGCTTCGAGGGGGAACGCTTCCTGCCCGACGCCGAGGGCCTGCTGGATTTGGACGGTGGCGCCTTTGCGCACTACACCGCCGCCGCCCCGGACGGCCGGAGGCTCCAGTGGGCCTGGATGAACGAGCAGCGCGCCCAGGCGCGCATCGATGCGCGCGACTGGGCGGGAGCGCTCACGGTGCCGCGCGAGCTGCTGATCGACGCGCAGGGCCGCCTGGGCCAACGCCCGATCGCGGAACTGGCCGCCCTGCGCCAGGCCCCGGTGCCGATCGAGCCGACGGGGCTGGCCCGCGGCGAGCGGCTGCGCTTTGCCGGGCGCTGCCTGGACATTGAGGCCACCTTCACGCTGCGCGACCGCCTCAAAGTCGGGCTGACGCTGCTGGCCACGCCCGATGGGAGCGGGTTCGACGCCGAACGGACCCGGGTCTTCTTCTGGCCCGATGCGCGGCGGCTGGTGATCGAGCGCGCCGCCAGCTCCACCGACCCCGCCGTGCGCCGCCAGGACCTCTGGGCCCACCTGGAGGTGCCCGACGGCACGCCGCTGCGGCTGCGTGTGCTGCTCGACCACAGCGTCCTGGAGGTCTATGCCAACGACGCGGTGTGCCTGTCCACCCGCGTCTACCCGGCCAGCGCGGCGAGCCTGCGGGCTGCGGCCTGGGTGGATGGCGACGCGGACGTCGATCTCCAGGCCTGGGCGATGGGGAGTTGCCATGCCCGTGTCGTCGGCTGAAGGGGCGCCCCGGGCGGCGCCTCCGACCCCCTTGGCTGCTGCGGCGGGCAAGCGCCTCACCTTGCTGGACGTGGCGCAGGCACTCGGAGTCAGCCGCACCAGCGTGTCCAATGCCTTCAGTCGGCCCGATCGCATCTCCCCGGTGCTGCGCGAGCGCATCATCAGCGAGTCGCGCGCGCTGGGCTACTTCGGCCCCGACCCGGCTGCCCGGGCGATGCGCCGCGGCGGCGTGCACGAGGTGGCGGTGATCTTCCACCACGACCTCCACTTCGCGCTGCACGATCCGCCGAGCATCGAGTTCCTGCGTGGCGTGGCCAAGGTGCTCGACGCCCGGGGCGTCAGCCTGCAATTGGTGCCCTACATGGGCCGGCGGGTGGACCTGGCGGCCGCCTTCCAGACCACGGCCGACGCGCTGATCGTGCATGCCGAGGTGGATCCCGACATCGCCCCCGAGGTGCAGGCGATGCGCAAGCCCATCGTGCTGGTGGACGCCTACGTCAGCGGCGTCACCTCGGTGGGCAACCGCGACCGTGAGGGCGCCACCGCGGCGATGGCGCATGCGCTGGCCGCGCGCCCGGACCGGATCCTGCTGCTGTCCTTCCCGGTCGATCCGCAGGCCTGGGCCCGGGTGCAGTCCGACCCGGCTTCGGCCGCCAGCCTGCCGCGCCTGCCCTACGTGCCCAGCGAACGCATGGCCGGCTACGTCGCGGCGGCGCATCGCGCCGGCTTTCCGCTGGAGCGCCTGATCTGGATCGAGCTGGATGACAGCCACCCTGAAGCGGCGGCCGAGCGTGTCGCCGAGATCCGCGCCGATCTCCCCCCCGGTTGCCGCCTCGCCGTCGTGGCGATGAGCGACCGCATGGCGCTGGCCGCCCGGCCGGTGCTCGAATCCTGGCCCGAGGTGCAGGTGGTGGCACAGGTGGGCTTCGACGACATCGAGGCCGCTGCCGCGGCGGGCCTGACCACCGTGCGCCAGGACGCCCGCCTCAAGGGAGAGCGCGCTGCCGAGGCACTGCTCGACAGCACGCAGCCCGAACTGCTGCCCGTTGAGCTTGTGCTGCGTCGCACCTGAAGCAGCCTGACACCGATCGAAAAGGACCGCATCGCATGATTCCAGTGGGCCACCACATCGATGCCGCCGGCCGGTCGGCCTGGCGCGTCTTCGCTCCCGAGAAGCGCCAGCTCGACGTCGTCGTGATCGATGCCGCGGGCCACGACGCTGCCGTGCTGCCGCTGCAGCGCGACGAGCTGGGTTGGTGGAGCGGTCACTGCAAGCGCCTGAGCGCCGGCACCTGCTACTGGCTGGAGCTGGACGGCCGGCGCCTGCCCGACCCGGCCTCGCGCCGCCAGCCCCAGGGGGTGCACGGCCCCTCCGAGGTGGTCGAGGTGGAGCCGGTGGCCACGCCCGGCTGGCGCGGTGTGGCGATCGACGACGCGGTCATCTACGAGCTGCACGTCGGCACCTTCACCCTCGAGGGCACGCTGCGCGCTGCGATCGACCGGTTCGACCACCTGCAACAGCTCGGCATCACGGTGATCGAGCTGCTGCCGCTGGCCGCCTTCCCCGGCGAGCGCAACTGGGGCTATGACGGCGTGGCCCTGTTTGCGCTGCATGCGGCCTATGGCGACTACGCCGATCTGCGTGCCTTCATCGAAGCGGCGCATGCGCGGGGCATCGCGGTGATTCTCGATGTGGTCTACAACCACTTCGGCCCGGAGGGCAACTACAGCGGCGCCTTCGCGCCCTACACCCAGGCGGGGGCCACGCCCTGGGGTGCGGCGATCAACTTCGACGGTGCCTGGAACCACGGCGTGCGCGAGTTCTTCCTGGCCAACACACGCTGGTGGTTGGAGGAGGTCGGGTTCGACGGATTCCGCATGGACGCGGTCTCGCTGATCTTCGACCTGATGCCCGAGCACATCCTGCGCCAGATCACCGACCTGGCCCGCGCCATCGGCGCCGCCCAGGGTCGCGAGCTGCTGATGATTGCCGAGCACCTGCGCAACAACCGCCACGTGACCTCGCGCGACGGGGGCGGTCTGGGCTATCAGGCCCAGTGGAACGACGACCTCAACCACGCGCTCTACGCCCACCTCACCGGCGAGCGCGCCTGGCGGCACTACGCCAACTTCGGTTCTTTCGAGGACATCGTCAAGGCGCTGCGTGATGGCTTCGTGCTCGACGGCACGCGCTTGTGCCACCACAACCGCCATCTGCTCGGCAGCGACGGCCGGCTGACCAGGGCCACCGAGCACGTCGTCCACATCCAGAACCACGACCAGGTCGGCAACCGGCCCCACGGTGATCGCCTGATCGCCAGCTACGGCCGCGAGCGTGCCCTGCTGGCCGTCACCGCGGTGCTGGCCAGTCCTTACGTGCCGATGCTCTTCATGGGCGAGGAGTACGGCGAAACGGCGCCCTTCCTCTTCTTCGAGGACTTCGGCGACGCGGGACTGGTTGCCGCCGTCAAGGCCGGGCGGGCGGCCGACTTCCACTTCGACGAGGGGCATGAGCCGCCCGATCCGCATGCGCGCCGCAGCTTCGAGGCGTCCCAACTGCACTGGGCCCTCGCCGAGACGCCGCAGGGGCAGGCCATCCTCGCCTGGTACCGAGCGCTGATCGACCTCAAGCGCCGCGGCGAACTCGGCCCGCGCGACCGCGCGGCGCTGCGCATCGAGGCGCAGCCCGACGCCACCGGGGACAGCGGCGTGATCCGCCTGGAGACGGCGCAGACCCTCACGCTGCTGAACTTCAGCACCCAGCCGCAGACGGTGCCGCTGCCGCCCGGCTGGTGCTTCCACCTCGGTTCGCTGGATGAGGCCCTGCCGGCCGACCCGGCGAACCTGCCCGGTTGGAGCGCTCGGATCTTCCGGCGGGGCGGGTGAATCGGCGGTGGGCGCAGCGGGTCAGTGACCCGGCGCCGGCACCGTCCAGCGCTTGGTGACGTCGCCCTTGCCATTGACGCTTTCGAGGTGCACCGCGAAGCCCCAGAGCCGGGCGGCGTGCTTGAGCACCTGCTGGGCCGATTCGTCCAGCGGGCGGTCCTTGTGCTGGAAATGGCGCAGCGTCAGTGAGCGGTCACCGCGCAGGTTGACGTTCCAGACCTGAATGTTGGGCTCGCGGCTGCCCAGGTCGTACTGGTGCGACAGGGCCTCGCGCACGCGGCGGTAGCCGGATTCGTCGTGGATCGCGGCGACCTCGATCTCGCTCTTCTTGTCGTCGTCGAGGATCGCGAACAGGCGCAGGTCGCGCATCAGCTTCGGGCTCAGGTACTGGCCGATGAAGCTTTCGTCCTTGTAGTTGCGCATCGCGTGGTCGAGCGCGGGCAGCCAGGGTGAGCCGGCCAGACCGGGGAACCAGCGGCGGTCTTCCTCCGTCGGGAAGCGGCAGATGCGCTCGATGTCGCTGTACATCGCGAAGCCCAGCGCATAGGGGTTGATGCCGCTGTAGCCGCGGTCGCCCACGCGGGGCTGGTAGATCACGTTGGTGTGCGACTTCAGCCACTCGATCATCACGCCGTCGGTGAGGTAGCCGTCGTCGTACATCGTGTTGAGGATGCGGTGGTGCCAGAAAGTGGCCCAGCCCTCGTTCATCACCTGGCTCTGGCGCTGCGGGTAGAAGTACTGGGCGATCTTGCGCACGATGCGCACGATCTCGCGCTGCCAGGGTTCGAGCAGTGGGGCGTTCTTCTCGATGAAGTACAGCAGGTTTTCCTGCGGCTCTTCGGGGAAGCGCCGGGCCTCCTGCTGCTCTTCGGCCTTCTCGGTGCGGCGCGGCAAAGTGCGCCAGAGGTCGTTGACCTGTTGCTGGGCGTAGGCCTCGCGCTCCTGGCGGTCGGCGAGTTCCTGCGCCAGGGTCTTCTTGCTGGGGCGCCGGTAGCGGTCCACACCCTGGTTCATCAGCGCGTGGCAGCTGTCGAGGAACAGTTCCACCGTTTCCAGCCCGTGCTTTTCCTCGCACTTGGCGACGTAGTCCTTGGCGTAGACCAGGTAGTCGATGATGGACGAGGCGTCCGTCCACATCCGGAACAGGTAGTTGCCCTTGAAGAAGCTGTTGTGACCGTAGGCGGCGTGGGCGATGACGAGCGCCTGCATCGCCATCGTGTTCTCCTCCATCAGGTAGCTGATGCAGGGGTTGGAGTTGATGACGATCTCGTAGGCCAGGCCCATCGCACCGCGCTTGTAGTTCTTCTCGGTGGAGATGAACTCCTTGCCGTAGCTCCAGTGGCGGTAGTTCACCGGCATGCCCACGCTGGCGTAGGCGTCCATCATCTGCTCGGCGGTGATGATTTCGAGCTGGTTGCGGTAGGTGTCCAGGCCGAAGCGCTCCGCGGTGTGCCGGATCACGGTGTGGTACTGCTCGATCAGCTCGAAGTTCCAGTCGCTCGGGCCCGGCAGGTGCTCGCCGGGCCGCTCGAGCAGTGGCTGCGGGCCGTCGACCAGGTCCTTCATCTGCGGCTTGATCGTCATGCGGGAGCCCCTTCCTTCTTGAACAGGTCGCGGAAGACCGGGTAGATCTGCTCGGCGCTGGTGGCCTTGCGCATGGCGAAATGGGGGCCAGCGCTCTCGGCCAGGCGGCAATACTCTTCCCAGAGGTTCTGCTCAGGCTCAGCCACCTGCACGTAGGCGAAGAAGCGGCACAGCGGCAGGATCTTCTGCTCCAGCAGCTCGCGGCAGCGGCCCGAGTCGTGGTGCCAGTTGTCACCGTCGCTGGCCTGGGCGCCGTAGATGTTCCACTGGTCGCTGGGGTAGCGCGCGCGGATGATCTCCTCCATCAGCACCAGGGCGGAGGACACCACCGTGCCGCCGGTTTCGGTGGCGTGGAAGAAGTCGTGCTCGTTGACCTCCTGCGCCTGGGTGTGATGGCGGATGAAGACGATGTCGATCTTCTCGTAGTGCCGCGTCAGGAAGAGGTAGAGCAGGATGAAGAAGCGCTTGGACAGCTCCTTGCGCGACTCGTCCATCGAGCCCGAGACGTCCATCACGCAGAACATCACCGCCTTGCTGGTCGGCACCGGCACCTTCACCCGGCTGCGAAAGCGCAGGTCGATCGGGTCGAGAAAGGGAATCGCTGCGACCCGTGCGCGCAGCTCGGCGATGCGGGCCTCCACCTCGGCGCGCTCGCGGCGCACCGCCTCGTCCTGCGCCGTTTCGGGCGCTGCGAGCTGCTCCAGACGGGCTTCGAGCTCGCGCAGTTCGCGGCGCTTGTCGTTGCCCAGCGCGATGCGCCGGCCCAGTGCGCCGCGCATCGAGCGCACCACGTGCAGGTTGTTGGGCGTGCCGTCGCTGGTGAAGCCGGCGCGGTGGCTCTTCCACTCCGGCGTCTCGGCCAGCTGGGTGCGGATCAGGTGCGGCAGGGCCAGGTCTTCGAAGAAGACCTGCATGAATTCCTCCTTGCTGAGGGTGAAGACGAAGTCGTCCTCGCCCTCGCCGGAGTCGCTGGCCTGGCCGCTGCCGGAGCCACCACCGCCCTGGCCGCCCTTGGGCCGGGCGATCTTGTCGCCGGCGATGTACTCCTGGTTGCCGGGGTGCACCATCTCGCGCTGGCCGCCCGAGCCGTGGTGGAACACCGGCTCGCTGACGTCCTTTTTCGGGATGTGCACGTCCTCGCTGCGCTCCAGGTCCCGGATGCCGCGGCCATCGATCGCCCGGCGCACCGCGTCCTTGATCTGCGCCTTGTAGCGGCGCAGGAAGCGTTCGCGGTTGCCGATCGACTTGTTCTTGCCAGCCAGCCGGCGGTCGATGATCTGCTGCATAGGGCCTCGGTCAGTCCTTGGCGCGCCGGCGTGGGCGGGGCCCTCGCACGGCACGGGGTCACTCGGCGATCAGGAGGACTTGCGCACGCGCAGGTACCACTCACACAGCAGGCGCACCTGCTTGGGCGTGTAGCCCTTGTCGACCATGCGCTGTACGAAGTTCTCGTGCTTTTTCGCCTCGTCGGCGCTGGCCTTGGCGTTGAAGCTGATCACCGGCAGCAGCTCCTCGGTGTTGGAGAACATCTTCTTCTCGATCACCGTGCGCAGCTTCTCGTAGCTGGTCCACACCGGGTTCTTGCCCTGGTTGTTGGCGCGCGCGCGCAGCACGAAGTTGACGATCTCGTTGCGGAAATCCTTCGGGTTGGCGATGCCGGCGGGCTTCTCGATCTTCTCCAGCTCGGCGTTGAGCGCGGCGCGGTCGAACACCTCGCCGGTGTCGGTGTCGCGGTACTCGTGGTCCTGGATCCAGTAGTCGGCGTAGGTGACGTAGCGGTCGAAGATGTTCTGGCCGTACTCGCTGTAGCTCTCGAGGTAGGCGGTCTGGATCTCCTTGCCGATGAACTCGGCGTAGCGCGGCGCCAGCAGCTCCTTGATGTAGGCGACGTACTTCTGCTCGACCTCGGCCGGGAACTGCTCGCGCTCGATCTGCTGCTCCAGCACGTACATCAGGTGCACCGGGTTGGCGGCCACCTCGGTGCTGTCGAAGTTGAAGACCTTGGAGATGATCTTGTAGGCAAAGCGCGTGCTGATGCCGCTCATGCCCTCGTCGACGCCGGCGTAGTCGCGGTACTCCTGGTAGCTCTTGGCGCGCGGGTCGGTGTCCTTCAGGTTCTCGCCGTCGTAGATCAGCATCTTGCTGAAGAGCGAGGAGTTCTCCGGCTCCTTCAGCCGCGTGAGGATGGCGAACTGGCTCATCATCTTCAGCGTGCCCGGGGCGCACTTGGCCTCGGCCAGTGAGGAGCTGCGGATCAGCTTCTCGTAGATCTTGACTTCTTCGGACACGCGCAGGCAGTACGGCACCTTGACGATGTAGATGCGGTCGAGGAAGGCCTCGTTGTTCTTGTTGTTGCGGAAGGCCTTCCACTCGCTCTCGTTGCTGTGCGCGAGCACGACGCCGTCGAAGGGGATCGCGCCGAAGCCCTCGGTGCCCTTGAAGTTGCCTTCCTGCGTGGCCGTCAGCAGCGGGTGCAGCACCTTGATCGGCGCCTTGAACATCTCGACGAATTCGAGCAGGCCCTGGTTGGCCAGGCACAGGCCGCCGCTGTAGCTGTAGGCGTCCGGGTCGTCCTGGGCGTAGGTCTCCAGCTTGCGGATGTCGACCTTGCCGACCAGGCTGGAGATGTCCTGGTTGTTCTCGTCCCCCGGCTCGGTCTTGGCTACGCCGACCTGCTTGAGGATGCTCGGGTAGCGCTTGACGACGCGGAACTTGCGGATGTCGCCGCCGTACTCCTCCAGGCGCTTCACGGCCCAGGGGCTCATGATGCGGTTGAGGTAGCGCCGCGGGATGCCGAATTCCTTTTCCAGCACCGGGCCGTCTTCGGCCGGGTCGAACAGGCCCAGCGGCGACTCGTTCACCGGCGAGCCCTTGATGGCGTAGAAGGGCACCTCCTGCATCAGCTGCTTCAGGCGCTCCGCGATCGAGCTCTTGCCGCCACCCACCGGACCCAGGAGGTAGAGGATCTGCTTCTTTTCCTCCAGCCCCTGCGCGGCATGGCGGAAGTACGACACCACCTGCTCGATGGCGTCCTCCATGCCGTAGAACTCGGCGAAGGCCGGGTAGATCTTGATGACCTTGTTGG
The DNA here is from genome assembly GCA_035331205.1 of Burkholderiaceae bacterium. Classification (GTDB taxonomy): domain Bacteria; phylum Pseudomonadota; class Gammaproteobacteria; order Burkholderiales; family Burkholderiaceae_C; genus Sphaerotilus. The sequence continues at coordinate 4,534 of DAOLLE010000008.1, read as the reverse complement.
CAAAGATGCGCGACAGCCGCGGGTCGTTGCGGGTGTCCACCATTTGCGGTTCACCGATGGCCTTGAGCATGCGCTCCGGCGCGGTGGCGTACGCCAGCGGGTTGCGCTTGCACTCGGTGAGGTACTCCTCCAGCGTGAGTTCCTCTTCTCGGGTGCGCTCGTAGCGGGCGGCGAAGTTGCTGATCACGTCCATGCAGGGCCTCCTGGGTCAGGGGGTGGCGGGCGGGATCGGCGCCTTGCCACCAGGGAAGATCTGGTGGAGTCCCTGTCCCGCCGGGAGGGGCGGGCGCCGAGGCTCCATCAGAGCTTTCCGTCGCTCTGCAGACGTATCGGTTATGACTCCATGCCTCCAGCTTCGTTCAACCCAAGGGCCGCGGTCCATAGAAGAAGCCCGACGTGACACCGCTTTTTCAATTGCTACGGGGTCGCTGCGGATTTCGTCACTGGAGCGCCACAGGCGGGGCGCTTCGGCGCGCCTGGGAACGGAGACTGGATCGCTGGGAAGGACTGAGCAAGCCCCAGGCCAGCGGTGCTGCTTTTGCCGATGCCTGAGTGCACAGCCTAGGGCCGAGCGACGGCCCTGCCGATACCGCGATCGCGGTGGCGCCCGAGGGATGGATCGGGGGTGGGGCCCCCTCGGATCAGGCCTCTTTCAGGCCCAGCTTGTCGAGCAGCCCGTTGAGCTCGTCGAGCGAGCCGAAGGCGATGGCCACCTCGCCGGCCGGGCCGCCACGCCCCTGCTTCTTGACCCGGATCTCGACCTTGGCGGTGAGCCAGTCGGCCAGTTGCTCCTCGATGCGGGCGATGTCGCGCGGGTGCTCGCCCTTCATGCGCAGCAGCGGCGTCTGCCGGCCGCCGTCGCCGCGCTGTACCAGCTTTTCGGCCTCGCGCACCGAGAGCTTTTTCGCGACGATCTGATTCGCGCAGGTGATCTGGTGCGCCTTGTCCAGCGGCACCAGCGCTCGGGCGTGGCCCATGTCGAGGTCACCGGCCATCAGCATCTGCTGCACCGGCTCTGCCAGCGAGATCAGCCGCAGCAGGTTGGTGGTGGCGCTGCGGCTGCGGCCGATGGCCTGCGCCGCCTCCTCGTGCGTCAGGCCGAACTCGCTGATCAGCCGCTGCACGCCCTGCGCCTCTTCGAGCGGGTTGAGGTCCTCGCGCTGGATGTTCTCGATCAGCGCCATCGCCGCAGCGGCCTGGTCGGGCACGTCGCGCACCAGAACGGGGACTTCGTCGAGGCCGGCGATCTTCGCGGCGCGCGAACGGCGCTCGCCGGCGATGATTTCGTACATCGGCAGCCCGTCGCGCGGCGGCAGCGGGCGCACCAGGATGGGTTGCATCACGCCCTGGCTCTTGATGCTCTCGGCCAGTTCGAACAGCGAGCCCTCGTCCATGCGCGTGCGCGGCTGGTAGCGCCCGGGCAACAGCTGGGCGAGCTTGAGCGCGCCGGGGTGACCGGCGGGGCCGTCGGTGGCGTCGCCGGGACCCGCCTGCGGGCCGAGCAGGGCCTCCAGACCGCGTCCGAGACCTTTGGGCTTCTTCGTGACCATGCCGGGATTGTCGGCGATCCGCCGGGCCGTCAGCCGCGTTCTCTGCCGCGCTTTCAGCCGTGGGCGCCGACGCGCGTGACGAGCCGATCGAGCAGTGCCAGGCCCTCGGGCCAGTCGCCCAGCCCCGAGGTGGCATTGAGGTGGCCGCGCGCGCCCGCCTCGATCACCTCGGCACCCCAGTCGGCGCACAGCCCGCGGGCGCGCTCGGGGTCGCAGTAGGGGTCGTCGCTGGAGATCACCGCCAGGGCCGGGAAGGGCAGCCGAGCGCGCCGCATCGGCCGCCAGTTGTGCAGCTGCGGCGGCATGTCGGGCCGCTCGGTGTCGGGCGGGGCCACCAGCAGCGCGCCCGCCACGTGTGCGGTGTGGACGCTGTGCTCGGCCCAGGCGGCCACGAGCTGGCAGCCCAGGCTGTGGGCAATCAGCAGCACCGGACGGGCGTCGGGGCCGAGCAGGGCCTCGTCGAGCCGGGCCATCCAGTCGCCGCGGCGCGGCCACTGCCAGTCGGCCTGTTCGAGTTTCTCGTGCCCGGGCCGCTGCCACCAGCGCGCCTGCCAGTGCGCCGCGTCCGAATCCAGCCAGCCGGGCAGGTGCAGGCAGCGTGGGCCGAACGGAGCCTGCGCCGGAATGTTCAGGGGTGGGGCGCCGTAGTGGACTTGGTTCATGCCGTATTCTTGCGCTCCCACCTGGACAGCACATTCAACTGAGGATCCCGCCATGAAGCACGCCGTGTTCGTCGACGGCCAGGAAGGCACCACCGGCCTGCGCATCCACGAATACCTCGCCGCCCGCGACGACATCGAGGTCCTGCGCATCGACCCCGAGCGCCGCAAGGACCCGGACGAGCGCGCGCGCCTGCTCAATGCCGCGGACGTGGCCTTTCTCTGCCTGCCCGATGCGGCGGCCAAGGAGGCGGCTGCGCTGGTGACCAACCCGCGCACCTGCCTGATCGATGCCAGCACCGCGCACCGCACCGCGCCGGGCTGGGCCTTCGGCCTGCCGGAGCTGGTGGCTGGCCAGCGTGAGCGCCTTCGCGCAGCCAAGCGCATCGCCAACCCGGGTTGCCACGCCAGTGCCTTCATCCTGCTGCTGCGCCCGCTGGTCGATGCTGGGCTGGTGCCGGCCGACCTGCCGCTGAGCGCCACGTCGATCACCGGCTACTCCGGCGGCGGCAAGAAGATGATCGAGCAGTACGAGGCCGGTGGCGACGCGAAACTGCTGTCGCCGCGCCCCTACGCGCTGGGCCTGTCGCACAAGCACATTCCAGAAATGATGGCCCACACCGGCCTGACGACCAAGCCGGTGTTCATGCCCATCGTGGCGGGCTTCTACAAGGGCCTGACGGTCAGCGTGCCGCTGAATTTGGCGCAGCTGCGCACCGGCAGCTCGGCGGCCGATCTGCATGTCGCTTACGAGCGTCATTTCGCCGGTGAGCGCTTCGTGCGCGTGATGCCGCTGAATGACGGGCCGACGCTCGAGGACGGCTTTTTCGACGTGCAGGCCTGCAACGACAGCAACCGCGTCGACCTCTTCGTCTTCGCCCAGGGCGAGCAGGCGCTGTTGATGGCCCGACTGGACAACCTCGGCAAGGGCGCCAGCGGGGCTGCGGTGCAATGCATGAATGTGCACCTGGGCTGCGACGAATCCCTGGGGCTATAAGCGCTGCAATCCCGCGCCGGGCGCACTCGATCGAAAAGAAAAAGCCCGGCATTGCCGGGCTTTGCTTCGCAGGGCCTGAGAGTTTCCTGCTCAGGACAGGTGCGCGCTGATCAGCTTGGTCATTTCGAACATCGACACCTGATCCTTCTGGAAGATCACCTTCAGCTTGGTATCGGCGTTGATCATCCGCTTGTTGGCGGCGTCCTGCAGCTTGTGCTTCTTGATGTACTCCCAGACCTTCTTGGTCACTTCGGTGCGCGGTGCGGGGGTCTTGCCGATCACCGCGGCCAGAGCGGCCGACGGCGTCATGGCCTTCATGAAGGCGGCATTTGGTGCGCGCTTGGCGGGGGCTTCGGCTACGACCGCCGGGGTTTCGGCCGCGGCGGCTTTCTTGGCGGGCGCCTGTTTGGCGGCGGTTTTCTTTGCGGTTGCCATGTCGACTCTCTCCATCAAGATCGGGCGACGCGCCATGCTTGCGCATCGCAGCGCCGGCGTGGCCGTGTTTCGGACACTGTGACAGCGGATGGTACTGCCTGCCCTGGGCATTGAAAAGGCGGATTGCGCCGCCGACCCCCCGTTATCGCCGTGGTTTTCCCGGTGGCAGGAGCCCGGTCTGCGAAAACGGTGACCGGAAGATAACCCGCTGCGCGGGCGTGACGGAAGGCCGGAAGGGCTGTGTTAACTTCCTCGTTGATCCGCCGCAAACGGCCCACCGCCTCGTCCGTTCTCCATGCCCGCTCAGCGTCTCCTCCGTTGGAAGCCGGATGCCCGTTGGCCGGCACTGGCCGTCGCGGTGCTGGCCTGCCTGGCGCTGTGGGGCAGCGGCTTGCTCGACGGCGTGCAGCGCTGGGCCTACGACCATGCGCTGGCCGCGGCGGCCCGCCCGGGCTCGGCGGATGTGGTGATCGTCGCCATCGACACGCACAGCCAGGCCCAGCGCGGCGCCTGGCCCTGGTCGCGCGAGCTGCACAGTCGTCTGGTCGACCGCCTGCACGCCGCGGGCGCCAAGGTGGTGGTGCATGCCGAGGCCTTCGTCGAGCCGGAAAGCCAGCGCGCCCTGTCCGAGTGGCAGCGCATCGCCACCACCGTCGCGGCCGATCCGGCGCTGGCGCACCATCCTGAGTTGCCAGTCCTGCTGTCGCTCAGCCGCGAGCAGCTCGACGCCGACGGCCAGTTCGCCCGCAGCCTGGCCACCCAGGGCAACAGCCTGCTGGCGCTGGCGCCGCTGAATGGCGAGGCGGCCGCGCATGCGGCCGGCTTGGGGGGGCGGATCACCGCGCTGGTCGATGCCGACCCGCCCGGCGCCGGCCCCGGCGCGGCCGATGCCC